>JABLXX010000025.1 GCA_013177825.1 Syntrophaceae bacterium | reverse complement strand
GGCGTCCCAGGATCGCGTCGTGATCCTCCGCCGAGAGCTTCCCCTTCTCCAGCTTCTTCCCGAGGAAATTCCGGATGGTCGACAGCCCCTTCTCGACGAAGCGATCCTCCACGTCCCGCATCGTCACCTCGACGCCCTTCTCGACGGCCACCTGGGCGATCCCCGCCCCCATGGTGCCCGCACCGATCACACAAAGCTTCCTGATCATGGCTTGTATATCCTTTCCTGTGCTGTCATTTTTTCTTACCGACGAAGGCCTGCATCCCCACCTTCTGCTCTTTCGTCGAGAAGCAGAGCCCGAAGCAGTCGATCTCGAACATGGACGCCGATTCGAGGTCCATCTGGGTTCCCTTGTTGATGGCGGACTTGATCAGTGTAATGGCCGGCGCGCTCTTGGAGGCGATCTTCTTCGCCAGTTCGATCGTCTTCGGCAGGAGTTCGTCCGGCGGGTACACTTCATTGAGGATTCCGAGATCCAGCGCTTCCCGGGCCCCGATCATGTCGCCCGTGAAGCACATCTGCTTGGCCTTGGTGATGCCGATCATCCGAGCCAGTCGCTGGGTACCCGCGCTGCCCGGCATGATCCCGATGTTGATCTCGGGGACGGCGAAGCGGGCCTTTTCCGAGGCCGTCCGGAGATCGCAGGCCAGGGCATACTCCAGGCCGCCGCCGAGGCAGAAGCCCTGGATCGCCGCAATCACCGGCTTCTTCAGGTTCCAGATTTTGTCGATGACCCGCTTGGCGGCCAGTGCGTAGTCGCGGGCACCCATGGAATCCTTGTCCAGCATTTCCTTGATGTCGCCCCCGGCGACGAAGGCCTTGTCCCCTGCCCCTTTCAGGATGATGACCCGCACGTCCGGATCGTCTTCCGCCCGGCCGAGCAGTTCGATCAGCTTGAGGTTCACCTCCGTGTTGAGGGCGTTCATTGCCTCCGGACGGTTGAAGGTCAGGAAGGCGATGGCTTCTTCCGTTTCGTAGAGTACTACTTCCGTGCTGTTCATTTTCTGCTCCTTGTTCAACGGCCGCAACCGCTTCCGGGGACGTTCCCCATGTCTTGCGCACCCGAATCCCCGCGCGCCCGTTGCCGCTATTTACGCTTGAAAACGGGAAAGCGCTTTTCCACGAAGGCGGTGGCCCCCTCTTTGAGGTCTTCCGTCAGGAAGAGGTCACCGACGAATCCGGCTTCGAGTTTCAGTCCTTCTTCCAAAGGCATTTCCACGCCGCGGTTGACCGCCCGCTTCGCCGCTTCCACCGCCAGCGGGGCGTTGCCGAGAATGGAGGCAGCGATCTTCTTCGCCTCTGCCAGAACATCCGCCGCCGGGACAACCTTCTCCAGGAGCCCCAGTTGGAAGGCGTCCTGGGCGCTGAAAAAATCCCCCGTCAGGGCCATCAGCTTGGCCCGCCCCTTTCCCAACAGGCGCGCAAGGCGCTGCGTCCCACCGGCCCCGGGGATCAGGCCGAGTTTCACCTCCGGAACACCGATGACGGCATTGTCGCCGGCGATCCGGATGTCACAGGCCGCCGCCAGCTCGCATCCACCCCCTAAGGCCAGGCCGTTGATCGCGGCGATCACCACCACACGCGAGTTCTCGATCTTCGAGAATACCGCCTGCATGCCCCGGGAGCTCTGGAAGGCCGCTTCCCGATTCCCGAGGAAGTTCCCGAAGCCCTTGATGTCTGCGCCGGCGACAAAGGCCCTTGTCCCGCCGCCGATGAGGATGGCGACGCCGATTTCCGTACGGGCATCCAGTTCGTCGAACACCATGCCGAGTTCTTCGACGACCGGTCCGCTCAAGGCGTTCATCTTCGGGTTGTCTATGGTCACCACCGCAAGACGGTCTTCCACTGTGTAGTTCACGTAGGATCTATCCATTCCGATTTCCTCTCCTCATTTCCAGGACTGCGTCAGGCCACCCATGTTAACGGAGGATCTGCCCGGCGATGATGGTCCGCTGGATCTGGTTCGTCCCCTCGTAGATCTGGGTGATCTTTGCGTCCCGCATCATTCGTTCTACAGGATATTCCCGGACATAGCCGTACCCGCCGAAGACCTGCACGGCGTCGGTGGTCACCTTCATCGCCACGTCCGAGGCGTACCACTTCGCCATGGAGGCGATCTTCGGAAGGTCCGCCGCCTCCGGCTCCGAATCGATCATCGACGCCGCCCGGTACACGATCGACCGCGCCGTCTCCACCGACAGGGCCATCTCCGCCAGCATCCACTGCATCCCCTGGAACGAGGACAGGGGCTTCCCGAACTGCACCCGTTCCTTCG
>JABLXX010000024.1 GCA_013177825.1 Syntrophaceae bacterium | reverse complement strand
ATGGATTTCACATTCAACGACGAGCAGCGGATGTTTCGCGATACGATCTACCGTTACTGCAAGGAGGAGGTAGCGCCTCTCTGCGAGGCGGCGGACCGGGAGGGTGAGTTCAGCATGGAGGTATGGAAGAAGCTGGGCTCCATGGGTCTTCTGGGTTTGCCGTTTCCGGAGGAGTACGGCGGATCGGGGGCGGACTTCACGACGTGCTGCCTGGCCGGCGAGGCGATGGGGCACGCGGGGATCGACGGCGGTCACACGCTGGCGCTGGGGGCGCATACGTACCTGTGCGGTGCGAACATCATGGAGCACGGCACGGAGGCGCAGAAGAAGAAGTACCTGCCGGGCCTGGCCACGGGCGAGGACATCGGGTGCATGGGGCTGACGGAGCCGGGGAGCGGTTCCGACGCGGCGGCCCTGGCGACGACGGCGGTGAAGAAGGGGGACAAATACATCCTCAACGGCTCGAAGACATTCATCACCAACGCCCCGCTGGCGAAGGTGTTCGTGATTTTTGCGACGCTGGACAAGTCGAAGAGGCACAAGGGGATCACGACGTTCATCGTGGACCAGGGCACCCCGGGGCTCTCGACGGGGAAGCCGATGCACAAGATGGGGTGCAAGTGCTCGACGACCTCGGAGGTCTTCATGGAGGACTGCGAGGTTCCGGCGGAGAACCTGCTGGGCGGCGAGGGAAACGGCTGGCGGATCGCCCTGGGCGGCGTGGAGTGGGACCGGAGCACGCTGCTTTCCCCCTTCCTGGGGGGCGGGATGTTCATGATCGAGAACTGCGCCCGGTATGCCAACGAGCGTCGGGCCTTCGGCAAGGCGATTGGGGAGTTCCAGTCGATCCAGAACCGGATCGCCGACATGCGGGTGTTCCTGGAGGCGGCGCGTCTGGCGGTATACCGCGTGGCGGCCTCGAAGGACAACGGGGTGATGCTGAATCCTCTCCTGGCCTCGGTGAACAAGATGTACGTGGGCGACAAGGGCTTCGAGATGTGCTCCGCCGCGGTGGATCTGTTCGGCGGGTACGGATACATCCACGAGTACCCGGTGGAGCGGGGCATGCGGGATGCGAAGCTTGGACAGCTCGGCGGCGGGACATCCGACATCATGCGCATGATCGTCGCCCGCTTCATGATGATGTGAGGGAGGTGAAGGATCATGATCGATTACGAACTGACCAATGAGCAGAAAGACCTGCAGGGGCGGATGACGGCCTTCTGCAGGGCCGAGATCGCACCCGCCGCGGCGGAGCTGGATGCGGCCGCGCCAGACAAGGTACCGGAGATGCTCCGGGCCCGGTTCAGGAAGCTGGCGGGGGCGGGGTATTTCGACCTCCTTCTGAAATCGGACTTCGTCAGCCAGTGCGTGGCGGGCGAAGAACTGGCGAAGGCGTGCCCGGCCACGTTCCTGGCGGCGATGTCGTCGGGGACGGCGTTCGGGATGGCGCTTTCGTGCTTCGGTTCCCAGGCGCAGAAGTCCCGGTTTCTGCCGGGGATCGGCGCCGGGGAGACCATCGGTGCGCTGGCCTGCACGGAGACGGAGGCCGGTTCGGACCTCTCGGGCATGGCGACGAAGGCGGAGAAGAAGGGAGAGCAGTGGATCCTGACGGGGTCCAAGGACCTCGTGACGAACGCCCCGGTGGCGGACGCCTTCCTGGTGCTGGCGTGGACGGACCGTGAGGCGGGCCTGGAGAAGGGCCTGTCGCTCTTTCTGGTGGAGAAGGTCGCCTCCGGGCTGAGCGTGGGCCCGACATTGGAGACGATGGGTCTCCGGGGAGCCCCGACGGCTGGGATCAGCCTGACGGGGTGCACCGTTTCCGCGGACGCGCTGGTGGGCGAGGTGGGCGGAGGGTACGCCCTTCTCGGCCGCATTACGGAGTGGATCAAGATTTCCCTGTCGGCCATGTCCGTCGGGCTCGGGGTGGCCTGCATGGAGGTCTCCACGGGTCACGGGAAGGGGAAGAAGGCCTTCGGGAAGCCCATCGGCCTGTTCGAGGGCGTGGGGGCGAAACTGGCCGTCATGTTCACCCTGAACGACCTGGGCCGGATGATGACCTTGCGTGCGGCCTGGAGCACGGACCACCAGGAGACGGAGGCGCCGATCCTGACGGCCTCGGCGAAGCTCTTCACGAGCGAGTCCGTCAACAAGATCGCGGATCTGGCCATGCAGGTCCACGGCGGCCACGGCTACGTCAAGGGGCCCGCCGTGGAGCGCCTGTACCGGGACGCCCGCTTCGCCGAGCTCGCCTACGGCACCTCGGAGATGCAGCGCGCCTTCATCGCCCGGGACAGCCTGAACCGCTACAA
>JABLXX010000023.1 GCA_013177825.1 Syntrophaceae bacterium | reverse complement strand
GAGATGAGAAGGATCATCCCCCAGTCACGGGCGGAAATGGGAGCCGTCTGGAAGAGCCGGTTCATGACGGGTGTGTAGGTAAACAGCATCTGGAGGACCACCATCACGGCGGATCCGACCAGGACCCAGGGGTTGGTGAAGAAGCCGATGCGGAAGGCGGAGCGGGTCAGGGACCGGCAGTTGAAGAGGTAGAAGAGCTCGACCATGACAAACTGGTTGACCGCCACCGTGCGGGCGACCTCGATGGGATATCCCTTTCCCGTCTGCCAGAGGAAGATGGAGAAGACGGCCCCCAGCATGAGGACCGTCACCAGGACGATGCGACCGACCATCACCTTGTCAAGCAGCGGTGCCCGGGGGTCCCGGGGCGGGCGCTCCATGACGTCCTTCTCCTGGGGCTCGAAGGCCAGCATCAGGCCCAGGAGGACCGCCGTGGTCATGTTGATCCAGAGGATCTGGACGGGAAGGATCGGCAGAGTCGTCCCGGACAGGATGGCGGCCAGGATGACGAGCCCTTCGCCGCCGTTCGTCGGGAGCGTCCAGATGATGAACTTCACGAGGTTGTCGAAGACCCGTCGGCCCTCCTCCACGGCCCGGGTGATGGAGGCGAAGTTGTCGTCCGTGAGGACCATGTCCGCCGCCTCCTTGGCCACGTCGGTTCCGGTGATGCCCATGGCCACGCCGATGTCGGCCTGCTTCAGGGCCGGGGCGTCGTTGACGCCGTCCCCCGTCATGGCCACGATCTGCCCGCGGGCCTGAAGGGCCTCCACGAGGCGGAGCTTCTGCTCCGGCGCCACGCGGGCGAAGACAGAGACCTCCGCCGCGGCCCGGATCATCTCGTCGTCGCCGAGACGGGCCAGGTCCTGGCCGGTCAGGGCCGCCGGGGCGGCCCCCTCCTCCCCGTCCAATCGTCCGATCCCGATCTGGCGGGCGATCGTCGCGGCCGTCAGGGCGTGATCCCCGGTGATCATCTTCACCTCGATCCCGGCGGCCCGGCAGAGCCGCACGGCCTCCAGGGCCTCCGGCCGCGGCGGATCGATCATCCCCTGGAAGCCGAGAAACGTCAGGCCGGAAAACGTCCCCTCCCCGTCGATGCGGGTGCTCCCTGGCGGCAGTTCCTTCCGGGCAAGGGCCAGCACCCGGAGCCCCCCGGCGGCCATGTCCTCCGCCGCCCGCTGGACCGCCGGGCGATCCACGGGCTGGAGGCCGCCGCCGGTGTCGAGGAAGCGTTCGCACTTCGTCAGGATCTTTTCCAAGGCCCCCTTGAGGTAGACGATTCCGGCACCATCCTTCCCGCCGCCGTGGAGGGTGGCCATGTACTGCCGCTCCGACTCGAAGGGGATGGAGTCGAGGCGCGGAAAGGAGCCGGCGGTCTCCTCCGCGTCCATTCCTCCCTTGGCGGCGGCAACGATCAGGGCCCCCTCCGTGGGGTCTCCCTGGACTTTCCAGGCCTCGTCCTCCCGGAGGAGCCGGGCGTCGTTGCAGAGGAGGCCCGCCCGCAGGCATTCCGCCAGTGCCTCCGGGAGCGGGGCCTGGAGATCCTTCCCCGCGGTCGAGAACGAACCCTCCGGGGCGTAGCCGCCCCCCGACACATCGTAATACTCGCCGCCTGCATAGATCCGGCGGACCGTCATCTGGTTCTCCGTCAGGGTCCCCGTCTTGTCGGAGCAGATGACGGTCGTGCTGCCCAGGGTTTCCACGGCGGGGAGCTTCCGGATGATGGCCCGCTTCCGGGCCATGCGGCTCACGCCGATGGCCAGCGTGATCGTCACCGCCGCGGGGAGCCCTTCCGGGATGGCCCCCACCGCCAGGGCGACGGCGGCCATGAACATGTCGACGGCACTCTCCCCTCTCCAGAGTCCGACGCCGAAGGTCAGGCCTGCCAGGACCAGGATGGCCCAGAGGAGGATCGTGCTGAACCGGGCGATTTTCTTCGTCAGGGGGGTCGACAAGTCCGCCGCCCCGGCGACCAGCTCGGAGATCCGGCCCGTTTCCGTCTTGTCTCCCGTGGCGACGACGATCCCCCGGCCCTGTCCGTAGGCCACAAGCGTCCCGCCATAAGCCATGTTTTTCCGGTCGGCGAGAATCGTCTCGGGCGGCAGGTCCGCCTCCTTTTTCTCTGAGGGGACCGACTCCCCCGTGAGGGCCGACTCGTCAACCCGCAGTTCCCGCGAGCTGTGGAGGCGCAGGTCCGCGGGGACCTTGTCGCCCGACTGGAGGAGGACGATGTCGCCGGGCACGAGCTCCGCCGAGGGGACGGCGACGCGCTTCCCGTCCCGGAGAACCGTCGAAGAGGTGGCCATCAGGTTCTTCAGGGACTCGATGGCCCGCTCCGCCTTGTCCTCCTGGATGTAGCCGATGACGGCGTTGACCAGGACGACCCCCAGGATGACCGAGGAATCGACCCATTCCCGCAGCAGCGCGGTGATCCCCCCGGCGGCCAGAAGGATGTAGACGAGAGGCTGGTGGAACTGCTTGAGGAAGCGAACGAAGGGACCGGTCCGCTTCTTGACCGTCACGGTGTTGGGTCCGAACTTCTCCTGGCGGTGCCGGACCTCGAACACCGAGAGCCCGCGTTCGGGGTCGGTGTCCAGGAAATCGGCCACGTCCCCGGACCGGCAATGGTGCCAGTGTTTGCAGAGCAGGGTTTCCATTG
>JABLXX010000022.1 GCA_013177825.1 Syntrophaceae bacterium | reverse complement strand
GGCGTCCCAGGATCGCGTCGTGATCCTCCGCCGAGAGCTTCCCCTTCTCCAGCTTCTTCCCGAGGAAATTCCGGATGGTCGACAGCCCCTTCTCGACGAAGCGATCCTCCACGTCCCGCATCGTCACATCGACGCCCTTCTCGACGGCCACCTGGGCGATCCCCGCCCCCATGGTGCCCGCACCGATCACACAAAGCTTCCTGATCATGATTTGCTCTTCCTTTCCATTGTTGCCGATCTATGATTGAAAACGGCCCCGGCCGTGGCGAAGCGCCGCCCGCCGGGTATACGGCCGTTTCTACATGGTTTTCACCATCTCCTTGATTTCCCGCTTGAGGACCTTGCCCGTTCCCGTCATGGGGAAAGAGGGCATCAGGAAGATCCGCTTCGGCGCCACGAATGGATGGAGATGCTCCTTCGCATAGGCCAGGAGATCTTCTTCGGTGACCTGCTGGCCCGGCTTCAGGATCACCGCGGAGGCGACCTCCTCGCCGTACTTGGCATCGGGGATGCCGATGGTCGCGACCATGAAGACCGCCGGGTGCTTCGCCAGGACGTTTTCCGAGACCCCCGGGTCGATGTTCTCGCCGCCCTTGATGATGAGGTCCTTCTTCCGGCCGACGATGAAAAGCTCGCCGTCCTCGTCGAGGCGACCCAGGTCGCCCGTGTGCAGCCAGCCGTCTCGAAGCGCTTCCGCCGTCTCCTTCGGCTTGTTCCAGTATCCCTTGGTGACGCCGGGACCCTTGACGAGGATCTCCCCGACCTGCCCCCGGGGAACCTCCCGGCCCTCATCGTCCACGAGCCTCATTTCCAGACCGGGAAGCGCCGGTCCTACGGATCCCGGCTTGAACTTCCCTTCCCTCGGCTGGCGGGCGATCGTGGGGCCCGCTTCCGTGCAGCCATACCCGTGCAGGATTTTGATGCCGAACATCTCCTGGGCCTGGAGCAGCGTCTCCTCCGCCAGGGGAGCCCCTGCGCTGACGCAGTATTTCATGGACTTCAGGCTGTGCAGGCCGGGCTTGTAGACCATCATCATCAGGATGATCATGGTCGGCACCAGGCCCGTCACGGACACCTTGAACTCCGTCATGTGCTCGAGGGTCTTGACCGGATCGAACGGGGGAACCAGGATAAGCTTTCCGCCGAAGTAGCAGGCTTCGTGATACCCCAGGCACCCGTAGATGTGGTTCATGGGCACGCAGGCATAGGATACTTCTTTGCGCTCCTCGTAAGGCCATACCTTGAACCCCTGGAGCATGTTCCCGATCAGGTTCCCGTGGGTCAACATGACGCCCTTGGGAAAGCCCGTGGAGCCGGAGGTATACATCAGGATGCCCAGGTCGTCGGACGACAGGTCCCGGACGTCTCCCAGGGAGCCGTCGTTGGCGACGAAGGCCTCGTAGGGAATGAACTTTTCGGGCAGGTCGTCCCCCGGCCCGGCGCCGATGACGATGATCTGCTTCACGAAGGTGTTCCCTTCGAGGGCCTGCTTCATCTTCGGCCACATGTTCTTTTCCGTGATGAGGATTCGGGCCTGGGAGTCTTCCAGGATGTAGCGGATTTCCTTGGGGGTCAGCATGAAGATGATGGGCAGGTACGCGGCGCCCATGCGCATGATGCCGTTCATGAGCTCCGGGATCTCGAGGATGTTGCTGACCATGACGCCCACGATGTCGCCCTTCCCGATGCCGGCCTTCTGGAGGCCCGTCGCCAGGGACCGCGCCCGCCGGTCGATCTCCGTGTTCGTGAGGATCGTCCGCCGGTCGTTCGCGATGTAGACGAACTGTTCATATTCTCCGAACTTTTTGATGCCGTCGCTTAAATACCCTGCCATGTTCATGTGATGATTCCCCTCTCTGTCGTTTTCTTTTCCTGTGTTGCCCGGTTTTCGAAGGTCAATCCGGCTGTCCGTTTCCGCTGGCGACCCTTTCGGGAGGAGGCGGGTCTTTTCAGGCCGGAACGCCGGTTTCATAGCTGCCGCTCACGACCGCCCCTTGCGGTGGAAGCGTTTGTAACCGTTCAGGCCTTTCCTTTCCGGAACGCCGCCAGGTCCTTCGCCGCCTGCACCAGGTAAAGAAGCACGAGCACCAGGAACGGCAGCCCCGTGATCAGGCCGTAGGTGGCGTTCTGGTTTGTCGTCGTGTGCTGGACGAAGGGGAAGGTCACGACGGCCATTCCCATCAGGATCAGCCAGAAGACCAGCAGGATGATCCCCATGGCAAACCGGGCCCGCAGGGATTCTCTCGTTTCTCGTTCGTTGAGTCGGCTTTCCATCACGCTCACCTCCCTTCCCGGACGGCGGGCTGCGGCGTGCCGTCCAGAACGGTTCCGCAGCGCGGCCCCTTCACCCGGCGTGGGTCGTCGTCGGCCAGAACCACCGCTCCGAGACCGGCAGGCTTCGCCGAGGCCGGGTACAGCTGATCGAATTTTTTCGGAAAAACATTGTGGAACGGCGCATAGCGGTTGAAGCCCATCTGTTTGGGGATGGTCGCCACCAGGAGTGTCGCGATCACCATGACGGGGATGAACGCCGCCGTGCGGAAATACAGAATTTTACCCACTCCCTGGATGCTTTCCTTTTTCAGGTCGGACGTATTCCGTCGGAAGAAGAGCTTTTCCAGCGGTCTGAGCCAGGCGAAAGAGCCCCGTTCAATCACGGTACGCTCGTAGATTGCGGCGAAGAAGAAGAGCATGAAGAACCAGCCGATGTAATTGCCGACGCTGACCCCCCGGAGATAGTAGCCGGGTACGGTCCAGCGCCACCACTCGTTGACGACGCTGATGGGATCCATGAGCAGATCCAGGCTGACCAGCATGACCGCCGCCACGGTTGCCTTGAGCCAGATGTTGGACCTCGGCAGAAGACGGTCGGCGATGATGAACGCCGGCAGGCTGAAGATAAACCAGCCCAGGGAGATGCTAAGGGGAACGAAGAGGACCATGCAGGCCCAGCCGCTGAATCCGCCGATCAGACTCCCCCCGGCGCAGTAATAGTCAGCATATGCGAAATAGTCATAAGCCCCGTTGAGGACCATCAGGTTTTCCACCGTGAGGGTCCACAGCAGGGAGCCCCACAGGAAGATGCTTGCCCGCTCCCGTCCCAAGACCTTGCGACCCTGCCAGAGAACAAGGAGGAAAAACCCGTAGAAGAGAATCTCCGCCATCCATGATTCGATTCTGAGATGAGACCCTATCCACATTGCGCTCGATGCCTCCGTTCCGTATCCCGCGATGGCCTTCGGGTGGGCCGTCCGGATCCCGCGGGGGAAACCGGACGGCTCCCGGGCTGTCGTTCAGGTCAGCGAATGATTTCGAAGTACTTGATGTCCTGGATGTTGCCCTCCATGTCCGCGGTGTCCTTGAAGACCGCCCGGACCTTCATGCCTACCTTGATCTTCTCGAGGTCCATCTCGTTGATGAGGTGGGAAAAGATGTTGTCGGCCCCGTC
>JABLXX010000021.1 GCA_013177825.1 Syntrophaceae bacterium | reverse complement strand
GAAGGGAAGATCTCCTTCTCGTCGATCTCCGCGGCGAGGGGGGCGAACTTCTCCTCCGCGATCCGGCGCACCGTGTCCCTGAGCATTTTCTGGTCTTCGTTCAGAATGAAATCCATCGTTGTTCTCCTTGCCTGCTTGTGTTTCTATTTTTCATTTATGATTCTGCGGATTTCCCGCTTGAGAATCTTTCCCAGGCCCGTCTTGGGCATGGTGTCGAAGAAGAAGACCTTCTTCGGGGCCACGAAGTGGTGGAGATGTTCGCCCAGGTAGGCCAGGAGCTCCTCCTCGGTGGCCTGCTGGCCCGGCTTCAGGGTCACCGCGGCGGCCACTTCCTCCCCGTACTTCGGGTCCTTCATGGCGACGACGGCGCATTCCCAGATCGCCGGGTGCTTGTACAGCCAGCCCTCGGCGACGCCGGGATCGATGTTTTCGCCGCCCTTGATGATCAGGTCCTTCAGGCGGCCCGTGATGTAAAGCTCCCCGTCCTCGTCGAGCTTCCCGACATCGCCGGTATGGAGCCAGCCGTTGACGAGGGCCGCCGCTGTCTCCTCGGGCTTGTTCAGATAGCCGCTCATGACGATGGGGCCCTTGCAGATGACCTCCCCCTCCTCGCCCCGGGGGACGTCCTTCCCGTCGGCGTCCACGACCCGAAGGGCCAGGCCGGGCAGGGGAAAGCCGACGCTGCCGGGCTTGCGGGGCCAGTCGCGGCGCTGCCGCGTCATGGATCCGCCGACCTCCGTGCAGCCGTATCCCTGGGTGATCTCGATCTTGAAGGTCTTCTGGGCGTTCTCCAGGGTATCCAGGGCCAGGGGGCCGCCGGAGCAGATGAGGAGATCCAGGGAAGACGTGTCGTCTTTTGCCGGGTCGAAGACCATCATCAGGAAGATGAGCATCGTGGGAACGACGGGAATGAAGGACACCCTGTAGTCCCGGATGGCGTCGAGGACCTTGCGAGGGTCGAAGGGGGGCATCAGGAGGCTTACGCATCCCAGGTGGTACAGCTCCAGGGTGCTGATGACGCCGAAGATGTGGTTCATGGGGACCGTCGTCAGCATGATCTCCCCCTTCTTGCCTCCCCACACCTGGGAGCCCGTCATCATCTGCTTTTCCATGTTGCGGTGGGTCAGCATGACGCCCTTGGGAAAGCCCGTCGTGCCGGAGGTGTACATCAGGATGGACAGGTCGTCCGCCTCGACGGGGACCACGTCTCCCAGCTCGTCTCCTTTCGCCATGAGGTCTTCATAGGGAAGAAGACCCTCGCCCCGCTCCTGGCCGATCACGATGATCGTCCCGATCGTCTTTACGCCCTCCGCGGCCTCCCGGACCTTGGGCAGGAGCTTGTCCTCCACGAGGACGAACTTGCACCGGGAGTCCTCCAGGATGTAGCGGATCTCCTTGGCCGTCAGCATGAAGATGATGGGGAGGTAAACGGCGCCGCACCGGTTGATACCGTTGATGAGCGACGGGGTCTCGGGAAGGTTGCTCACCACCGTGCCGATGATGTCGCCCTTCTGCACCCCCATCTTTCGGAGCCCCGTGGCCAGGCGGCGGGCCTGGTCCAGGAGTTCCGTGTTTTTGACCCGCTTTTCCCCTTCCGGACCGAGGTAGATGAACTGCTCGTATTCCCCGTAGGTGGCCACGTTGAATTCCAGGAACCGACTGATGTTGCTCTCCATGATTGTTCTCTCCCATTCTTTATTTGGTGGACCATGCTTCGGGGGACGGTCAGGCCAGTCCCCGGAGCCGGGCCATGTTCAGCATCTGTTCCATTGTCCCCGGCGGGGGAACCCTCTGTTCCTCCTTCGGAAACATCCTGATCGCCTCCACGGGACAGGCCGTCGCGCAGAGGCCGCACCCGATGCAGCGGTCCCGGTCGATCCCGGCCCGCTCTAATTTGTCGATCGCAATGGCCGACATCTGGCAGCGGTGAAGGCACGCCCCGCATCCTGTGCACGCCTCCGGGTCGACAACAGCGGTATAATTCGAAAAGACCATTTCGGAGGGCTTGGGATGCAGGCGGAGGGCACGGAGGACGCTGCAGCAGTCGCCGCAGCAGTTGCACATGCCGCCGGGGTTCTGCGCCGTTGCCGGCTGCGTCACGAGGCCGGCGTCCTGGGCTTCCTTCAGGAGCCGGACGGCCTCCTCCAGTCCGACCTCACGGCCGAGCCCATGGTCCAGGTAGTATTGCCCCATGGATCCGAACATGAAACAGACCTCCCGGGGCTTGCCGCAGCCCTTTCCGAGGAGGGCCTGCTGCTTGCGGCAGATGCATTCGGCGACCACGATCCGGGGCTGGCTGCGGAGGATCTCCGCAGCGTCCTCGTAGGCGGCCACGTGGTGCGAGACGTCGAGGGACTCCCGCACCGGCACGGTGCGCAGGAAGGCCGCCACTCCCCGGGTCACGGCGTCGTAGAAGGCCTCGTGGAAATAGCGCTCCAGCATCTCCGACAGCTCCCGATCCAGCCGGGTCAGCTGGAATTCGAAGAGGCCGTGGACAAAGGGAATCTGTCCGTATTTCACGGTCTCGCCCTTCCGCAGGGTAAAGAGAAGGCCGCGGGAGGCCATGTCCCGCAGGTGCTCCGCCGTCTCTCCGGTGTCCCGGCTCAGGCGGGCGGCCACGTCCTCCGCGGTCTCGAGACGCGGGCTCAGCGCCAGGAACAGGGCCGCGTCCCGGTCGGAAAACAGTTTCCGCAGGATTTCGATCTCGATTCCCGAATCCGTGGGGGGAAAGCCCAGGGACAGGCGATCCAGGCACTGCTGGAGCTTCCGGAATGTGTCTTGCGACATGCTCGACCCCTTTCCCCGTCCACGGAAGGGACGGAAGAACCGGCCCGGGAATCCCGGTCCAATCTCCGGGCCGGTAAGGCGTTCCCGTTTTCGAAGATCAGAGAAGCCCCCGCTCCCGGGCGATGGTGATCTGCATCTCCATGACATCCCGCGGGGGGGTATACCGCTCTTCGGGCTTTTTGTAATCGAGCTTGATGGCCTCGAATGGGCAGGCTCCGATGCAGACGCCGCAGCCGATGCACCGGTCGCTGTTTACCACGGCCGTATCTTCGATCCGGATCGCGTCCATGGGACAGCGGCCTTCGCAGATGCCGCAGTTCGTGCATTCCTCCGGGATGACCCGGGCGCGGAAATTCGTGTGGGCCACCTCGGCCGGTTTGTCCATCCGCTTCAGCGTCCGGAGAAGCGCGCAGCAGCACCCGCAGCACATGCAGAGGTTCCAGACCTTCTGCCCGTTCCCCGGCTGAAGCACGAGCCCTGAGTCCATCGCCTTCCGGAGGATCTCGAGGGCCTCCTCATTCGACACCTCCCGGCCGAGGCCGTTCTCAATGTAGAAGTAAGCCCCCGCGCCGAAGGCCATGCAGGTCTCCAGGGGGTGGTCACACCCCTCGCCGACCATCTTCTCCTCCTTCCGGCAGATGCAGGTGGCGACGGAGATCTTGGTCTGGGCCCGGATGAGGGCCTCCGCCTGCTCGTAGGGGAGGACTTCCATGTCCGGCGTGATGCTCTGCGAGATGGGCACGATCCGGTGCTGGCTCGTCCTGGTCCCGTACCAGCCCTTCGTCATGAACTCGTCGAAATACTTCCGGAGCAGCCGGACGTCCTCCGCATTGTTCTGGTGGATGTGGAATTCCCACATGCCCTCCGCCAGGGGGACGAGGTTGTAGAACCGCTTTTCCCCCTTGGCGATCCGGAAGATGAGGCCCCGTTTCGACATGTCTTCCAGGACGGGGGCCAGGGCCTCCGCCCCGATCCCCAGGCGTGCCGCGATGGCCGGAACCGCCTCGGGGAGACCCGTCATCGCCAGGGCGATCTCCGCCTCACGCGGGGAAAACCAGCGGGCCAGGATCTCCCGCTCGATGCCGGACTCTGTCTCCGGGTAGGGAATGGGCAGCCGGTCCAGGTGCTTCGCCAGCTTTGTGTAAACTTCTTCCATGCGTCCTTCCTCCTGTCCCGGCCCGCCGGCGGGCCGGGGCGCTACGTGCCTTTACTTCGCGTAATCGTAGAACCCGCGGCCGGTCTTCCGGCCCAGCCGGTTCTCCCTGATCATCTGCTCGAAGAGCGGCGACGGCCGGTACCGCTCCTCCCCGGTCATCTCGAAGAGGGCCTTGAGCGCATTGTTCACCA
>JABLXX010000020.1 GCA_013177825.1 Syntrophaceae bacterium | reverse complement strand
GAAGGGAAGATCTCCTTCTCGTCGATCTCCGCGGCGAGGGGGGCGAACTTCTCCTCCGCGATCCGGCGCACCGTGTCCCTGAGCATTTTCTGGTCTTCGTTCAGAATGAAATCCATCGTTGTTCTCCCTTTCCTGTCTTTGAATCCTTTTCTGTCATTCAGCGCTTTCGCCTGAGGGACCGGACGATTGCATTCAATGGCTCACACGGAAGGTTTTCCACATCGGGCGTGAAGTACGGAAAGATGGGAAGGATACGGTGTCCAATCCGTCGCGATGAGACAGGAATGCCGGGGACCCGATGGTCCCCGGCATTCCCGTCATCCGGTCACTGCCTTTTCTATATTTTTGCTCCTCCTGCCGCCGGTGCGGCCCCACGGGGTCCCGCACCGGCGTTCCGAGGCTGTTTTTCATGCCATCCCGGTTTCCCCCGATTCTCCGTCATTCGGGAGCCGGAAACCGGTCTACTTGAATAGCCCTTTCTCCTTGGCGGCCCGGGTCAGCTCCTCCTGCAGGTCCGGATGAGAGACTTTGATCAGGGCCTCCGCCCGTTCGTCGATGGACAGTCCGTCCAGGGGACCGGCGATGCCGTTTTCCGTAACGACATAATCCACATGGCACGCCAGGGTCCCGACCAGGGCACCCGGCGAGAGGTTCGGGACGATCCGGCTGATCAGCTTGCCGTCCTTGTCTTTCGTGTACGACGCCATGACGATGATCATACGGCCGAAGCGCGAGAGCCTGCACCCCATGGCGAAGTCGGACTGGCCGCCGTAACCGGAGACCATCTTGTTTCCGAGGGTCAGCGACGCCACCTGGCCGGCCATGTCGACCTCCAGGGCCCCGTTGATCCCGACCATCTGCTCCTCCCGGCCGATGACCATCGGGTTGTTCATCACGTCACCGGGGAAGAACTTCACGTCTTCGTTGTTCTTTACGAAGTCGAACAGGTCCTTCACCGGGCCGATGAAACTGGCCGACATCTCGCCCGGCCGGAAGGTCTTGTATTTCCCGGTCAGGATTCCCTTTTCCTGCCACAGCGGCGCCCCCGTGGGGAGCATCTCCGTGAACAGCCCCAGGTCTTTCAGGTCGGAATGGGCGATGAGGTCGGAGATCAGCATGGGGACGGCGCCGATCCCGATCTGAATCGAGTCGCGGTCCCTCAGGAGGCTGACCACGGATGCGGCCATTTTATGGTGAATGTCTTTCGGGGCCGCTGCCGGAAAAGCGGGCAGCGCCGATGAATTCTCCACAAAATGGGTGAATTTGGAGACGTGCAGCTTGGTATCCCCGCAGGCCGGGATGTACTGATCATTCACTTCGCCGATCAGGACCCGGGGGCCGCCGACAAATCCCCTCGAGGTGGCCTGCCCCTCCAGGAGGGCTCGGGAGAACATGCAGTCGGGGCCGATGTTGACGAAGCCGTCCTTGTCCGGCGGCGTGACCATGGCGACGATGATGTCGGGTTTGCGATAATAGGTCCACTGCTTCAGCGAGCTGAAAACGGTGACCGGGGCGTAAGGACCGTAACCCAGCCCCTGGAACTGCGACAGGATGAAGGGCGTTCCCGTGAATCCGGAGGTGATTTTGAAGGTCTTGCGATATTCCGGCTGGAACATCTTGTAGGGCCGGGTCGCCAGGTTCCACCGCCATTCGATGTTTTTCAGTTCATCCTTCCGGTCGGCGATGGCATCCGGAATCTGGGTGCTCGGCTGGCCGAGGCACAGGGGGGTCATGATGAAATCGTCGTCACAAACCGCGCGGGCGGCGACTTCTGCCGTCGTTAGTTTTTTGTTGTACTGGTAAAGCCAATCCGTTTTGAACATGTGCTGATCTCCCTCTTATTGGATATGGTTGCGCAACCATCTCTTCTTCCGGAAAACTTCTCATTCGTTTCCACAATGACCGCTGCGGAGGCCCTGAATCGATTCCAACCGGGGACTCCGCCTGCTCCTTTCATCCAGACGATTTCACCTCCTTTCGCCGTTCTGATACAACGGAACGGCACGAGGTCCGCCCGTGCTTACTTCTTCAGTTCTTTCAGGATCAGGTCCGCACACTTCATGCCGCTCAGGGCGGCGCTGTTGATGGCCAGGCCGCGTCCCTGGTAGGTGTCGCCAGCGAAGTAGAGGTTCGGGATGCCCGGGGCAATCAGGCCCGGCTTGTAGTTCCCCACGAGGCCGGGCTGGCGGGCCAGTCCATCGCACCCGTCGACGTAGTAGGGGAACTTCCACTCCAGCTTGTCCTCGATACCGGGGAACATCTCCTTCAGGTCCTCCCAGTGGGCCGCCAGGAGCCGCTCCCTCAGGAACTTGTCCGAGGCCTCGGCATGCTCGACAACGATGTCGGTATGGACGACCTGTTTCCCCGGGGGAGCGACGTCGGCGGAGAAGTTCGATGCCGGGAAGCCCTGGAAGGGAAAGCCCGCGTGATTCGTCTTGAGGGCCGACATGAAGCACTTCCGCTTCGGGTCTACGATGGGCTCCGAGAGCCCCAGCATGAAGCCGATCAGCCCCGTCACTTCGTGCTGAATGTCGGTGATCCGCTTCACCCACCAGCGGGGCAGCGGCGAGCTTGCCGGGTTGAAATCGAGGATGTTCGAGAGCTTATAGATGGGCAGGGCGCAGACAACCCGTTCGGCCCGGATCGTCTCGGTCTCGAAAATCCGGTACTCCTCTTCGTAAATGTGGCGCTTCGCCGGAATCCGGACGCCCACAGCCCGCTTGTTCTCGATGATCACTTCCTGGACGTCGCAGTTCAGCCGGATCTCCCCGCCGTTTTCCCGGATCGTCTCCGCGAGGCCCCGGGTGATTCCCTCCATGCCGTCCAGGGGATAACTCGCCTGGAGGGCCTGGCGGGTCTTCAGCAGGTTGTCCCGGGCGATGTAGAGGACTTCGCCGGCAGCCATGTCGATGGCGTGGGGAATCGTCGTCATGATCATCCCAAGGTCCGTGAACAGCTCCCGCACCGGCGGCTGCGGCACGTTCTCCATGAGCCACTCTTCCAGGGAACGGTTGTCCCAGGCCTCGATCTCGGCGTCCGACAGAGTGGCGATCCTCTGCATCAGATCCCGGAAGGCAATCTTGTCCTCTTTCGTCATGGGCACCAGCTCCGCCACGCTGACGAATTTCTCCCCGTTCCAGATGTCCACGGTGTCGCTGAATGGCGCCCACTGCACGGTCTTCCCGACCCGGTTGTTCAGAGCATTGCAGCTCGATTTCTCTCCCAGTTCCACCATGTGGAGGCCGATCTCCACCCGCCATCCCTTGCCGGGATAGCCGTCATAGCTCATCATCCGGCCGCCGAACTTGGGGAACCGGTCCAGGAGCAGAACCTTCTGGCCCGCTTCTTTCGCCAGGATCGCCCCGACGCCCAGGCCCGCGATGCCGGCGCCAACCACGATTACGTCATAAGAATTCGCCATCTCCTCTTCCTTTCTGTTGATATCGTCCCGACGCCGTCCGCTTCTCCGCCGGACGGCGTGGGACGTCGTTGTTTCGGGCTTACGCCACCGGCGGCCGCAGGTCCACGACCCGCGTGCTTTTCAGGGTTTTCGTGGGATCGAAGATCTCTTCCTTCTCGCAGAAAACGATCTCCGGCGTCATCTCCACGGCCCTCCGCGCCCGCTCGATCAGGGCCGCCTTCAGTTTCTCCCGGTCGATCCCGGCCGCGGGGGCCACCTTGATCTGCAAGTGGTCCAGCGACAGGGGGTCTTTCAGGTCCTCTTTCGTGAAAACGATCTGGTACTCCTCGATCCCCTGAACGGCGGTGATCTCCGTCTTCAAAATGTCCGGGTTGATGAGGGTACCCTTGATGTTCACCAGTTCCATCGTCCGGATGGGCTGCATGACCACCCGGGCGTCATTCCTGCCGCAGTGAGGGCAGGTCTCGTGGGAGAGCGTCGTGATGTCTCCCACCACGTACCGGAGGAAGCTCGTTCCCCGCCGGTCCACATGCGTAACGACCAGCAGCCCCTGCTGCCCGTCGGGGAGTCGCTTTCCCGTCTTCTCGTCCACGATTTCGAAGAAGAAGAGATCCGGCGCCCCCATGTGCATGCCGCCCCGCTCGGTGCACTCCAGCGTCGTCCCCTGCATCTCCGTAAAGCCGAGGCCGCTGCAGATGAAGGGATCCTTCGCCCCCATGCTGATGAGGCGGTTCTTCATGTCCGTCCGCATCCCTTCCGGGCATGCCTCCCCGAGGACGAAGCACATCTTGACGGAAGAGAAGTCCTTCTTCAGCTCTTCCGCCCGCATGATGGTCCGCCGGACGAAGGAGACGATCCCGGAGAGGAGGGTCGCCCCGTTTTTGACGACCATGTCCACGGCATAGTCCAGGGACCGGTGGATCGGAAACGGGGGATAGGCGGAGCCCGTCACGGCGTTGCAGACCCTGGCGCCACAGGCGATGGAGTAGTCCACGGTTTTCCAGAATCCGATGTGGGGAACCGGGGTCAGGGGAAAGATGTTGGCGACGATGTCGTCGCCGGTGATTCCACCGATCTCGCACATCCGGGCCAGTTGCATGATGTTTCCGAAATAGTCGTGGGTTGTGGAAAAGAACGGCGTCGGCACCCCCGACGTCGTTCCCGTCGTGTAATGGACGCCCCAGAGAATCCGCTCGTGCGGCTGCACCGGCGCGTCGGCCGGGATGGCCAGGCGGAAGCTCATGGGGTCGGCCATGTAGTCCTTCTTGTAGAGAAGAGGAATCTTCTCCAGGTCGTCCACGTTGCGCACATCCCCGGCGGAGAGCCCCCATTCCTTGAACTTCTTCCCGTAGTAGGGGCTGTACTTCTCCAGGAGCGCCATCTGCTTGCCCAGTTTCTCGTTCTGCACGGCCCGGAGCTCGTCCTGGGACCTGTACAGAAACTTTCCGAACTCGCTGACATTCTTCGGTTTCCTTGGATAATCGGCCATGATGTTCCCTCCTTTAGGGTTTTTCGGGCTCCCGGATCGGGAGTCCCGGTCGGTTATCTGGAAATACCTTCCCGCTCTCTGAAATGTTAGATTGTCCGGCTGATGATCTCCTTCATGATTTCCGTCGTCCCGCCGCCGATGCTGAGGATCCGCGAGTCGCGGTACAGCCGCTCGACCACGTATTCCCTTGCATACCCGTAACCGCCGTGGATCTGGACGGCGTCGAAGACGACCTTGTCGCAGACCTCGCAGGAGAAGTTCTTGCCCATGGAGACCTCCCGCATGACGTCCATTCCCGCTTCCATCCGGGCGGCGACGCGGTAGTTGTATTCCTTGGCGATCTCCACCTTCGTCGCCATGTCCACCAGCTTGTGGCGGATGACCTGGAAGCCCGTCAGGGTCGTCCCGAAGGCCTCCCGGGCCTTGGCGTACTTGATGGATTCTTCCAGGGCCAGCTGGGCCGTGGCATGGGCCTGAACGGAAAGAGAAAGCCTCTCGTTCTGGAAGTTGATCATGATGCCCTTGAATCCCTCGCCTTCCTTGCCGATGATATTCGCTGCCGGGACCCGGCAGTCCACGAAGCTCAATTCCCCCGTGTCGGAGCTGTGCCAGCCCATCTTGTGGATCTTCTTGGAAACGCTGAAACCCGGCGTGGAGGTGTCGATCAGGAGCAGACTCACGCCCTTCGGCCCGGGACCTCCCGTCCGCACCGCCGTGGTGACGAAATTCGCCCGGCAGCCACTGGTGATAAACGTCTTCGAACCGTTGACAATATAGAAATCCCCGTCCCGGACTGCCCGGGTCCGGAGGCTGGCCACGTCCGACCCGGCGTTCGGCTCGGTGATCCCCAGGGAGGCTACCTTTTCGCCCCTCAGAACGGGAGCCAGAACCTGCTGCCTCATCTCCTCCGTGCCCAGATTTCGGACCGGCGGCATGGCGATGGTATGGCTGTAGAGGCCGCAATAGAGACCCGAGGCGCCGCTGTGGCGGATGAACTCTTCGATGAAGGCGACGACCATGAACTTGTCACAGGGTATCCCGCCGTACTCCTCCGGATATTCCAGTCCCAGGAAGCCCGCATCGGCGGTCTTCTTGTAAAGCTCCAGTGGGAATTCTTCCTTTTCCTCCCACTCCTCGACATGGGGCTTGATCTCCTTCTCCACGAAACGCCGGACGCTGTCCCTGAATATCCTGTGATCCTCGCTGAAATACTCCTGGTACATCTGCTGACCTCCCATCGTTTGATTTTACCGAATGATTTCGAAGTACCTGATGTCCTGGATGTTGCCCTCCATGTCCGCGGTGTCCTTGAAGACCGCCCGGACCTTCATGCCTACCTTGATCTTCTCGAGGTCCATCTCGTTGATGAGGTGGGAAAAGATGTTGTCGGCCCCGTC
>JABLXX010000019.1 GCA_013177825.1 Syntrophaceae bacterium | reverse complement strand
TTCATCTCCCCAACTTTCATCCGCTGTAAGAACCCTGGAAGAGACGGAGCGAAACCAAATTCTGAAAATCCTTTCCGAAACCCGATGGCGGATCGAGGGAAAAGACGGTGCCGCTGCCATCCTTGGCCTCAACCCGAGCACCCTGCGATGGAGGATGCATAAGTTCGGGATCGTCCGGTCGGGGACAAAAGAACAAGATTAGCCTGTACACGTCCCTTTAAAATATCCCTCAGTATGTTGAGGCTCCACGGTATATTGAGGCCAACCGAATCATTTCATGCTTTTCTGCTGTTCCCTTCTGCGAATCTGATCCAATGACACAAAGGGATGAATCTTAATAGCTGCTTTACCTCCTGTTATTGGCCAACCATTTGCTATAACATTTTCAAGATACTGGTACTCAGACGGATGAAAGTCCTTTCTGAGAGCGGGTTATTTTGTATAAAACATCCCTTCCGATTGGTGACGCTATGAAACATGATGAAAAGACGAGAGAGCATCTCGTTCACGAACCGTCTGAATTGCGTTCGCAAAATACCGCGCTGAATAAATCAATAACTGGGAGCATATCGTCGGAGCTTGTGGCTGAGGAGGCCCATCGCTATGCCGAAGGTATTGTGGAAACTGTGCGAGAGCCCCTTTTGGTTTTGGATGCGGATCTGAAGATAGTCTCGGCGAACCGCCACTTTTACAGAACCTTTAAAGTAACCCCCGGTGAGACGATCGGAAGTTTCATCTATGACCTTGGAAATAAACAATGGGACATCCCCAAGTTTCGCGAGTTGCTTGAAGAAATCCTTCCGGAAAAAGAAACGTTTGACGACTTCGAGGTTTCCCATAATTTCGAGGACATCGGTCATAAAATCATGCTGCTCAATGCGCGCCAAATATATCGGAAAGACATAGGCACAAAGATGATCCTCCTTGCCATCGAGGACATCACCGAGCGCAAGCAACTGGAAAGTCTGTTAACAGACTCCGAGGAGCAGTACAGGCGTCTTTTTGAGACGGCAAACGATGGGATCGTGCTTCTCGAAAAACGCGAAGGGAAGATCGTGCATGCGAATCCGGCGACCGAGAAGTTGTTGGGCTATACCGAAAAAGAGAGCATCGGGAACAAACTTCAAGACATTGGTGTTGTGCTCGATAGGAATGATTTCCAAACGACAATGCAAGAGTTGAATCAGATCGGCATTATTAATTACCGTAATATAAACGTAGAAACCAAGTCCGGGCAACTCATCAATACGGAGATATATCTTGTAGATAGGGCAAAATTGGTACAATGCAACATTCGTGATATTACCGAGCGCAAGCGAGCAGAGCAGACGCTTAGGGAAAGTGAAGAGAAGTTTCGTTGGCTGGTAGATAATATGGCAGACGTCATAACGGTTATGGACCTGAATTTGCGTTTTACTTATGTCAGTCCTTCCATTATCCGCATGCGCGGATACACGGCTGAAGAGGCCGTGGCGCAGACCATTGAACAGGTCATGTCGCCTGAATCACTGCAGATGGTAGCCAAGATCTTTGAAGAAGAGATGAAGTTGGAAGCCAGTGGTACGGCAGATCCTGACCGAAGCCGTATCTTGGAATTGGAGCAATACAGAAAGGACGGTTCTATTGTTTTGATGGAGAACCACCTGTCATTTATGCGGGACGAGGCAAGGAATCCCGTGGGCATAATCTCATTGAGCCATGACATTACGGACCGCAAGCGGGTGGAAGAAGCGTTGCGGGAGAGCGAGGAATTGTTAAGGAGCTACCTGGAGAATGCTCCGGATGGCATTTACATGAGCGATCTGGAAGCCACCTTCCTTTACGGAAACCGCAAGTGCGAAGAAATCACCGGCTACCAGCGAGAAGAGCTGATTGGAAAGAACTTCATCGAATTGAAGCTCCTGTCTGAAAATGATCTGAAAAAAGCCGTCCAGTTGCTCCAGGTCAATATGCAAGGCAAGTCCACCGGCCCGGATGAGATGGAACTAATCAGTAAAGGGGGGCGTCTCATACCTGTTGAGATCAACACCAATGTGATTCAGCGCATGGGTCAAAAAATCGTCCTCTCTTCTGTTCGTGATATTACAGGTCGAAGAAAAGCTGAAGAAAGCCTGAAGGTAACCCTCGAAAGTCTCAGGAAGGCGTTAAGCACCATCATTCAAGTCATGGTTTCTGCTGTAGAGGCGAGAGATCCCTATACGGCGGGTCACCAAAGCAGATCTGCAGACCTTGCTCGGGCCATCGCCACCGAGATGGAAGTCCCCCAGGAAAGAATCGAGGGCATCCGAATGGCAGGGTTGATTCATGACATCGGAAAACTATCCATTCCATCGGAGATATTGTCCAAGCCCACCAAGTTGAGCAACCTTGAGTTTTCTTTGATCAAAGTTCACCCCGAGAAAGGGTATGAGATGCTCAAGGATGTGGAATCCCCGTGGCCCCTGGCGGAGATCGTATACCAGCACCATGAGCGGATGGATGGTTCGGGCTATCCAAGGAAACTGAAAAGGGATGAGATTCTCATGGAGGCCCGCATTATGGCCGTGGCAGACGTGGTGGAGTCCATGGCCTCTCATCGGCCGTATCGTTCCGCACTAGGATTAAATGCAGCACTGGAAGAGATCGAAAGTAATAGGGGAACCCTTTATGACGCAGATGCAGTTGATGCGTGCCTTAGATTATTCGGGGAAAAGAGATATCATCTGCAATGATTCTAGCAGATTATTTGTGTTAAGATGCAGTTCATATCGAAAACCGTGTCATCTGTGAGGGTCAACCCATAGGCGGATCGCATCTCATGGAAAGTCTTGATAACAAAGACAATCGCGCGATCCACCTTCTTGGCATTGCTTTTGTCCTCCTCGCGGCGGGGATCGGAGCTGCTGGCTACATCTCTTACCGGAATTATGAAGACCAATATCGTGCTGGCGTGGAGCATCAACTTTCCTCGATAGCGCATCTGAAGGTCGTTGAACTTGCGCATTGGCGAAAGGAGCGCTTGGGGAATGCCTCCATTTTTTTTGGAAACGAGGTTTTCTCCTCTTTGGTCAGCCGATCATTCAATAATCCCAATGACCATGTGGCGCAGCGGCAACTCTGGATCTGGCTGGGCAAAGTACAACTCGGCTATTCCTATGAGCGCCTCCTGCTGTTCGATGTCCGGGGAACCCTGCGGATGTCCCTTCCTGATTCAAAGGAGCCGGTCGCGTCCAGTATTTTGAAGCGAGCAGCCATCGTGATGCATTCAGAACAAATACACTTCATGGAATTCTACCGGGACGAACTGAATCAAAGAATCTACCTGACAATCATGGTTCCAATCCTCGGTGAGAAAAGGGGCAGCCCGACACAGGGAACCCTCGTCCTGCGAATGGATCCCGAAACATATCTCTATCCCTTTATCCGTTCCTGGCCGACAGTCAGCCAGACAGCCGAAACCCTGCTTGTCCGCCGGGAAGGGAATGGGGCGGTATTTCTAAACGATCTCCGGTTTCAGAAGAACGCCGCTCTAAACATTCGATTATCATTAGAGAAAGAGGATTTGCCGGCGACCAAAGCGATTCTTGGCCAGGAAGGAATCGTGGAAGGCAAAGACTACCGTGGGGTACCGGTGATCGCCGCCATCCGCGCCATCCCCGATTCACCCTGGTTTCTTGTCGCCCGCATGGATCTTTCCGAGGTTTACGGATCGCTGAAGGAAAGACTCTATCTGACGATTCTTTTCGTCGTTGCCCTCCTTATTAGCGTCACCACATTCATTGGCTTCGTGTGGCGGAAGCAACGCACGCAATTCTATCGGGAGAAATACGAAGCGGCAGCTGCCCTCGGCGAGAGCGAATCCGTCATGCAAGCCATTGCCGACGCCGCCCAAGACGCTATTCTAATGATGGATCCTGAAGGTCGGATATCTTATTGGAACCCTGCCGCTGAGCGTATTTTCGACTATACGAGCACCGAAGCCATTGGTCAAGAACTGCACTCGCTGATCGCGCCCCTGCATTATCACGAGGCCTACCATGCCGCCTTCCCACTGTTTCAACAGAAAGGACAAGGAGCCGCAGTGGGTAAAACACTCGATCTGGAGGCCATCCGAAAAGATGGGGAGGAAATCTCGGTGCAGCTCTCGCTTTCAGCAATACAGATGAAGGGTGCCTGGCATGCCGTGGGGGTTCTTCGAGACGTCACTGAAAGCAGGCGGGTGGATGAGGCGTTGCGGGAGAATCAGAGTCGACTGGCCGACATTATTGAATTTCTGCCGGACGCTACCCTGGCCATAGATAATGAAAAGCGCGTTATTCTCTGGAACAAGGCTATCGAGGAAATGACTGGCATTCCAGCCGCGGAGATGATCGGCAAAGGTGACCATGCCTATTCTATCCCGTTTTATGGTCAGGCACGACCGCAGTTGATGGACTTAGTATTTCTGAACCACAAGGAAATTGCTGCCAGATATCCCAGCATCACCCGCGAAGGTGACTCCCTCATGGCGGAAGCGTTCTGTGAAGCCCTCCACAACAATAAGGGCGCATGGGTTTTTGCCAAGGCCTCGCCCCTGCACGATCAGTCCGGCAATATTGTAGGCGTAATCGAGAGCATCCGCGACATCACCGAGCAAAAGCGGATAGAAAAAACGCTGCAGAAGAGAGAGGAAGAGTATCGGACCTTGGTGGAAAATGCGAGTGACATCATCTTCAGAGCAGACATCACCGGAGTCTTCACCTTTGTGAATCCGGTGACACTCCGTATTACGGGATACGAAGAAGCGGAGGTTATTGGAAAGAAATACTTGACATTTATTCGTCCGGACATGCGTGACGAAACCATGAAATTCTTTGGTCGTCAGTTCGTAAAGGGGATTCAGGAAACATTTTTAGAATATCCCATTCTCACGAAAGAGGGTCATGAGGTCTGGCTTGGACAAAAGACGAAGTTGTTAATGGTAGATGGACATGTCGTGGGCTTTCAGGCGGTGGCCCGGGACATTGGGGACCGCAAGAGGATGGAGGCGGAAATCCTTGCCCTTTCGAACACCGACCAGCTCACAGGCCTGAATAACCGAAGGGGGTTTTTATCTCTTGCCGGGCAGCAGCTAAAATTGGCAGAAAGGAATAAAAGTGGAATGCTTCTCTTTTTTGCCGATCTGGACGGGTTGAAATGGATCAACGATACGTTGGGTCATGAGGAAGGAGATAAAGCGCTCATCGAAGCAGCAGACGTGTTCAAAGTGACCTTCAGAGCATCCGACATCCTTGCTCGTCTGGGAGGAGATGAATATGCCGCCCTTGCCGTTGATATAAACAAGGAATTTTCCGAGATCTTTACTGCCCGGTTGAAGTCTCTGATTGACACACGAAACAATCAGGAAAACCGGAGATACAGGCTTTCTATCAGTGTGGGATGCTCATATTACAATCCGGATAATCCTTGTTCTATTGACGAACTCATGGCCTCTGCGGACAAATTGATGTATGAGCAGAAGCAAATCAAGAAGGCCCTTCTTCTGCAAGGAGCCTCCCTTTCAAGCAGGAATCCTCACCCTTCTATGTCCGATGAGAGTATGCCCTAGCAGGCTGTTGAAAAACTGTTTATTGACATAGGCCATGGTCATTTTATCCGCTTTTTGGTAATGTTCTGCGCATAATCTATTGATATTAAAGGAGATAATTATGCGCGGTCTGGAAGATAGAAGCGATGCACTTTTTCTGTATGTGTCTCCGGACTCTTTCGTTCCGTCTGAACATCCTCTGTGTCCGATCCGGTTGATGGCAGACAAAGCGCTATCATCCCTATCAAGCGAGTTTGACCAGATGTATTCCCACACGGGGCGTCCTTCCGTGCCGCCGGAAGTTCTTTTAAAATCGTTGCTTCTGCAGATCCTGTTTTCGATTCGGAGCAACCGCTTGTTGGTCGAGCAGCTTGGCTACAACATCCTGTACCGCTTGCTTCTGGGGGTGTCTCTGGAAGAGCGGATCTGGGATCACTCGACCTTTTCCCAGAACCAGGAGAGACTGATCGGGACGGATCTGGCCGCGAAATTTCTCCAGAAGATCATCGAGCAAGCGAAAGAAGCGCGGCTCCTGTCCAAAGAGCACTTCAGCCTTGTAAAATCGATCCGAAGATCGATCAAAGACCCGTAAACCAGATTTTCAACAGCCTGCTAATTGTTCAGCTGCGGAGGACGTGCGAATGACTGAGGTACCGCTCTCATGAGAGTACAGATTTTCAAAACATGGGACCGCGTTCGTTCCAGTTTCTGGTTTCTCCCGGCAGTCATGGCCGCTGGGGCGGTAGTGCTGGCCTTCGCAAGCGTCGCCTTGGATGAGCGGGTGACAGACTGGTTTACGATTAACTGGGGTTTGAATTTTACCGGTGGAGCGGAAGGGGCCAGTTCCTTGCTGGGGGCCATCGCCGGATCAATGATCACCATAGCCGGGGTAGTCTTCTCGATGACCTTGGTCGCCCTGTCGCTTGCCTCGTCACAGCTCGGGCCCCGTCTGCTTCGCAATTTCATGCGCGACACCACGACCCAAGTGGTACTCGGCACGTTCGTCGCTGCCTTCCTGTATTGCTTGCTCGTCCTGCGCACCATCCGCCGCGCTGATGAGGTCGTCTTCATCCCTCACCTGTCGGTCACCCTCGGTGTGCTGCTTGCGGTCGTGAGTGTGGGGGTGTTGATCTACTTCATCCATCACATGTCCGTTTCCATCCAGGCCAACGAGATCGTGGCGCGGGTCGGAACCGAGTTGATCGAGGGGATCAACCGCCTATTCCCGGAACACATCGGACGGGGAGCGCCACGGATTCCGACGGGACCACCCGACACAGGCTTCCTCGACGCGTTCGGCCGGGAGGCTCGTCCAGTTGGCGCGGCCGAAAATGGCTATATCCAGTTCATCGACGGAGACGCCTTGATGGCGTTGGCCATGCAAGAGGATGTCATTATTCGGCTGGAGCGAGGACCCGGACACTATGTCGTCGCCGGCAGCCCGCTGGCGCTGGCATGGCCAGAAACCCGGATTACCGATCAAATTGCGGACCGGATCAATTCCGCGTTTGCCATGGGTAACCAGCGAACATCCGGTCAGGACATTGAGTTCGTGGTCAACCAACTCGTCGAAATCGCAGTACGAGCCCTCTCCCCCGGGGTGAATGATCCGTTCACGGCGGTGACGTGTGTGGACCACTTGGGGGCTGCACTGTGTCGTTTGCTTCAGCGAGACATGCCGTCGCCTTTTCGCCATGACTCTCAGGATCAACTACGGGTCATTACACCTGTCGTTACGTTCTCGGCCCTCACGGACGCGGCGTTCAACCAGATCCGGCAATATGGCCGTTCCAGCGCTGCGGTGACCATCCGTCTACTGGAAACCATTGCCGTTGTTGCGGGATTCGCACATCGGCCAGAGGACCGCGTCGCGCTCTTACGGCACGCCAAGATGATCGTCCGAGGGTCACGCGGCGGGTTGCCGGAAGACGAGGACCGCCAAGAGGTGGAAGAGCGCTACCAATCCGTGAACCAGATGTTGAGCGAGTCGGCAGATTCTGGCCCCTGAAATGCACTTACGCGGGCAGCAAGCCGATGCCGAAGCGGCCGAACCGTTCACTGGTGCGGACGCAAAGGGCCGCGCCGCACAGTTCCGCGTTACACTCTTCCGGAAGGAGCTTCGGGCCAGCCTTGAGTCGGAGGGCTTTTCAGCGAAAGATCCCATCGGGAGAATGGAAGGCCGGATGCTTGGAATATTGTAAAGGGGTACATTTAAGACAAGTAACTAATTTCTTAAATATATTTTCTTAACAGGGATTTTGCGTGTTTTGGGGGTGGCCGTGACGAAGAAAGAGATCATCGACGAGATCCGGGACCAGATGGACATGACCCAGAAAGAAGCGGAAAGGGTTCTGGTGAGCACCCTGGAGGTCATCAAGGAACAACTGGAGCAGGGTAGGGAGGTGATGATCTCCGGGTTTGGAATATGGTCTGTGAGAATAAAGAAGCCCCGTCGAGGGAGGAACCCGCAGACGGGAGAAGTCTTAATGATCGCGGGTCGGAAGGTGATTACATTCAAGTCATCGCAGATCCTCAAGAAGACTGTTCAGGTGGAATGACTTTCCCCCGGAATAGATGTACAGATTGGGAGACCCCTGACCTGCCCAAAAACGGATCCAGATTTTGCGCACCTTCAAGGTATTAGAAACATTACTCAAGATGCGGTATATGATTCGAGGGTAGGTTACCGCCATCGTGGATCAGCTTGCTGCTGCTGATCGCACGAACTGCGACATGGATCACAGGAGGCGTTTCACATTGAAAAAGCAGAGCAAACCCGTCCACAGAAAAACCAAAACCGGCAGTGCCATCCCGATGCCAATGCCGTCCCCCCAAGCAAATGACCCTCATGTCCCCGATCATCCCTTTCCCATCGTAGGCATTGGTGCCTCCGCGGGTGGACTGGAGGCACTGGAACTGTTCCTGGGAAACGTGCCGGAGAAAAGCGGCATGGCGTTTGTCATCGTCCAGCACCTGGACCCAACGCATAAGGGGATTATGGTGGAACTGCTCCAGCGCTCCACCCCTCTGCCGGTGGTACAGATCAGGGATAGAATGAGGGTCCAGCCGGACCATGTCTATGTGATCCCCCCTAACCGGGATCTGTCCATCCTTCACGGGGTCCTGCACCTTCTTGATCCGTCGGCGCCACGGGGTCTGCGCCTGCCCATTGATTTCTTCTTTCGATCTCTGGCAGATGAACTTCAAGACAGATGCATCGGTGTCATCCTTTCGGGTATGGGTTCTGACGGCACGCTGGGCCTCCGGGCCATGAAGGAAAAAGCCGGAGGGGTCTTTGTTCAGGATCCGGCCTCGGCCAAGTTTGACGGTATGCCCAGCAGTGCTATTGAAGCCGGGCTTGCCGACATTGTTGCCCCGGTTGCAGAACTACCCGGCAGGATCATTGCGTATCTCAAGCACGCCCCCTTCATATCCCGGACGGACCGGCCTCTGGAGGAAAAGGCCCAGAGCGCCTTGGAGAAGGTCTTCATCCTGCTCAGGACGCAGACGGGCCACGACTTCTCCCTGTACAAGAAAAGCACCGTTTACCGCCGGATCGAGCGACGCATGGGTTTGCACCAGATTGACCGGATCACGACCTATGTCCGTTTCCTGAGAGAGAACCCCCACGAGACGGAGCTTCTGTTCAAGGAGCTTCTGATCGGAGTGACCAGCTTCTTTCGTGATCCGGCGGCCTGGGAGCAACTGATAAGAAAATTTCTTCCAGAGCTTCTGGCCGCCCGCCCGGGCGGCGGACTGATCCGGGCCTGGGTTCCCGGATGCTCCACAGGGGAGGAAGCCTATTCTCTGGCCATTGCTTTCAGGGAGTCTATAAAACAGGTGGAGGCAGCCTGGAGCTTTTCGCTCCAGGTCTTTGCCACCGACCTGGACAAGGACGCCATTGACAAGGCGCGCACGGCCGCCTATCCGGCCAACATCGCGGCGGATCTCTCTCCGGAGCGCCTGCGCCGATTCTTTCTGAAGGAGGAGCGAGGCTACCGCGTGGGAAAGGAGATCCGCGAGACGGTGGTCTTCGCTCCCCAGAACGTCATCATGGACCCGCCCTTCACCAAGCTGGACATCTTGATCTGCCGGAACCTGCTCATCTATCTGGCCCCGGAACTACAGAAGAAACTCCTGCCGCTCTTCCACTACAGCCTGAACCCGGGCGGCGTTCTGTTTCTCGGAAGCGCGGAGACCATCGGCACGTTCATCGACCTTTTCACCCCACTCGACAACAAGGCACGCATCTACCGGAAGATCGATTCCACCATAGGGGCCGGGCCGGTCGAGTTTCCCTCCTCCTTTTTCTCTGCCGTTCCGAATGCACCCGAACCGCTCGCGACGCAGAAACCCATCCCCAACCTCCAGGTACTGGCCGATCGAATGCTGCTCTCCAAATACACGCCGGCAGCCGCATTGACGAGCGACAAGGGCGACATTCTCTACATCAGCGGGCGGACGGGGAAGTACCTGGAGCCGGCGGCCGGCAAGGCCAACTGGAATATCTTCGCCATGGCCCGGGAAGGGCTGCGCTATGAGTTGACGGCCGCCTTCCAGAAGGTGCTGCGGCTACGGGACACCGTTACCTTGACAGGTGTGCAGGTGGAAAACAATGGTGGGGTGCAGATGGTGGATGTTACGCTGCAACCCATCACCGAGCCAGGTGCCCTGCAGGGGATGGTCATGGTTGTCTTTACAGACGTACCCGTGCCTATCGTAAAGGCGGTGCCGGGCAAACGCCCGAGGACGTCCGTCCGCAGCGCCCGCTTGGTGGAGTTGGAGAGGGAACTGGAGCAGACCCGGCATGACCTTCAGACCACCCGCGAAGAAATGCAGACGTCCCAGGAGGAGTTGAAGTCTTCCTACGAGGAACTGCAGAGCACCAATGAAGAGTTGCAGAGCACCAATGAGGAACTCACCACTTCCAAGGAAGAGATGCAGTCCATGAACGAGGAGTTGCAGACGGTCAACAACGAGATGCAGGCCAAGGTGGACGAACTGTCGAGGGCCGCCAACGACATGAAGAACCTGTTCGACAGTACGGAAATAGCCACCCTGTTTCTGGATGACGCATTGAACGTGCGGCGCTTCAGCAGACGGACATCCCAGATCATCAAACTGATCCCTGGTGACGCGGGGCGCCCCATCACCGACATCGCCTCGGACATGGTCTATTCCGGCCTGACGGAGGATGCGCAAGAGGTGCTGCAGACACTCGTTCCCATTGAGAAGACGCTCGCCGCAAGCAACGGACGCTGGTTCCTCGTTCGAATCATGCCCTACCGCACCCTGGAAAACCGTATTGACGGTGTCGTGATCACCTTTACGGACATCACCGTTTCCAAGAAACTGGAGGCGGAGCTTCGAAAAACACAGGCTGCTCTTGAAAAACAGATCGGGGAACAGAATGCGGAACTGAAGCGGGTAGGAGGGCGGTTCCACGAAGACAGAAACCGTGGCCGGACGTCGAAGGCTGCAGGCATTGACGGATCCGGAGAAAATGGGCCGAGTTGCCATGAAAAGGAAAAATAGCAGCCGGACGAAGACAGACGACCTGCGCCACCGGGCAGAGGAGCGCCTGAAAGAGGCGAAGAGGGGGAAGGTCCGGAAAGAGGCTCCGCATACTTCCGAGGATGGGGCGCTGCGGCTCCTCCAGGAACTGCAGGTGCATCAGATCGAGCTGGAGATGCAGAATGAGGAGCTTCTCAGGGCACAGGCAGAGCTTGATGCGTCGCGGGCACGCTATTTTGACCTGTATGATCTGGCCCCTGTGGGTTATTGCACTCTCAGCGAGAAAGGGATGGTTCTGGAGGCCAATCTCACTGCCGCAACCATGCTGGGTGTGACAAGAAGTGCTTTGGTCGAGCAGCCGTTGACCCATGTTATCCTCCCCGAAGACAGGGACATCTATTACCGGCACCTCAAGCTGCTTTTTGAATCGAGTGAGCCCCAGGAATGCGTACTGCGTTTGGTCAAACCGGGCGGAGTGATATTCTGGGTGCGGCTTGAGAGCATCTCCGTGCAGGCCGAAGACGGTGCACCGGTCTGCCGCGTCGTGCTGAGCAACATCACCGATAGCAAACGTGCCGAGCAGGAAAAGCAAATTCTACAAGAGCGCCTGCAACAGGCGGATAAGATGGAGGCCATCGGGACGTTGGCCGGCGGTATCGCGCATGACTTCAACAACATACTGATGGGAATTCAGGGGTATGTCTCCCTGATGCTGCTGGATCTTGATCCATCACATCTCCATTATGAGAGGCTCATCCAGATTGAGGAGCAGGTGCAAAGTGCGGCGGATTTAACCAAACAGTTGTTGGGGTTTGCCCGCGGGGGAAGATATGAGGTCATGCCCACTGATATGAACGTCATCATAAAAAAGACCTCCACCATGTTCGGGAGAACCAAAAGGGAGATTTCCATCCATCGAAAATACGGGAAGAATCTCTGGACCGTGGAGGTGGATCGGGGACAGATGTCGCGGGTGTTCATAAATCTGTATTTGAACGCCTGTCAGGCCATGCCGGCGGGCGGAGAGATCTGCCTGGAAACCGAGAATGTTTATCTGGATGATGAACAGGCATTTCCATATGCCGTCAAACCGGGGGAATATGTGAAAATAACGGTCACCGACACCGGTACGGGGATGGATGAAAAGACAAAGGAGCGAGTCTTTGATCCTTTCTTCACGACGAAGACAATGGGTAGAGGGACGGGATTGGGATTGGCGACGGTTTATGGCATTATTAAGGGTCACAGGGGTATGATCCATGTGGATAGTGAACCCGGACATGGGACGACCTTTATCATCTATTTGCCTGCCTCGAACAAGGAAGTAGTGCAGGAGAAAAAGGGAGAGGAAAATATCATAAGCGGCAGGGAAACGATCCTGCTGGTCGATGATGAAAAGGTGGTTAGTGAGATTACCAAAGAATTGCTGGAGTCCCTTGGGTATCGGATTTATTTAGCTGGGAGTGGTCAGGAGGCTGTTGCCGTGTACATGGAAAAGGGAGACGCGATCGACTTGGTAATACTGGACATGATCATGCCGGGAATATCGGGAGGAGAAACATTTGATCGTCTCCGGGCAATCAATCCCGGGATCAAGGTTCTTCTTTCCAGCGGCTTCAGCATCGAAGGCGAGGCGCAGGAGATTCTCGACCGCGGGTGCAACGGGTTCCTCCAAAAACCCTTTCGGGTTGAAACGCTGTCCCGGAAAGTCAGGGAGATGCTAGACTAAAACAGCGCTTTCCGTTGAATAAGCTAATACTAAATCTCATCAACCGTGTTCCAATTGGCAAGTTTTTTTTAAGATTCAGCGTTGGTTTGTGGTGATGATGGTGCATGCACGGTATGGACCGCAGAAGGAGTCACTCCAAGCTTAGTATTCCCCGGCGTTGATCACACGGTCCAAGACTCTTTTTGAACCCTGCTGTGTAGAATTCTGCCGTCAAGTGGCCCCATCGCGGCTATCACGGTTTGGTCCCATAGTACGGATCATTTACGAGTCCCCATGAAAAGGAATAATAATAGCCGGACGAAGACAGACGACCTGCGCCACCGGGCAGAGGAGCGCCTGAAAGAGGCGAAGAGGGGGAAGGTCCGGAAAGAGGCTCCTTATACTTCCGAGGATGAGGCGCCACGGCTCCTCCAGGAACTGCAGGTGCATCAGATTGAGCTGGAGATGCAGAATGAGGAGCTTCTCAGGGCACAGGCAGAGCTTGATGTGTCGCGGGCACGCTATTTTGATCTGTACGATCTGGCGCCTGTGGGTTATTGCACCCTCAGCGAGAAAGGGCTGGTTCTGGAGGCCAATCTCACTGCCGCAACCATGCTGGGTGTGACAAGAAGTGCTTTGGTCAAGCAGCCGTTGACCCATGTTATCCTCCCCGAAGACCGGGACATCTATTCCCGGCACCTCAAACTGCTTTTCGAAAAGGTAACGCCGCAGGTGTTCGAGATACGGATGCTGAAAAAAGAAGCTGCCCCCTTCTGGGTGGGGGTGGAGGCGGTGTTGGCGCAGGACGTTGAGGGAGAGTCCGTATGCCGCTTCGTGATGAGCGATATCACCGAACAGAAACTTCTGGGAGAGGCTTTACAAAATTCTCACAACGAGTTGGAACGGGGCGTAGAGGAGCGGACGATTGAGCTTCGGGAGGCTCTTTCTGAGATCAAGGCAATGAAAGAGCAACTGGAGGCGGAGAATATTTACTTTCGTCAAGAACGCGGAATAAAATGTCGATTTGAGCACATTA
>JABLXX010000018.1 GCA_013177825.1 Syntrophaceae bacterium | reverse complement strand
CTTCGACCGCCTCGGCGTACCCCGGCTCTCATGAACTCAACGACTCGAACCGCCCGGTGCGGACCCGCATGCCGGGTTGTGTGGGAGGGGAACGGTCAGGAATCCTGACCGCCCCTATCCCGATTGGACTGTTAACGATGAGTGATTATTACTGATTCAGCAGGTCAAAAGATTTACAACGTGCCGAGGTATGCAATTTTTCTCTCGAAGTCAATCGGCATCTCTTTGTAATCAGCAAGCTCCACCCGGAGCAAGTCTCCATAATGATTGCCGATCAATGCTTCCGCATCACTCTTGAGTTGCGGTGAAGCGGTGACACCCTGTTTCATCTGGATGCGCAATGGAACCGGCTTCTGCGGGTGCGTGCCCGGAGGAAGCAGGAAATTCCCGGTTACCTTCGATGCAAAGGCGATGTCGCCGTAGATCATCTCTTTCACTCCCTCAACATATATCCTGGTTCCTTCCACAACGATGTGGTCTCCCCGTCCGAAAATGGCAACCATCGGCAGGTTGCTCTTGATGTTCTTCTTCAGATCGTCACCCGGGTAAACGTGCGTTCCCTTGTCGTGGCTGTTGTATCGGATGAGTGGCAGCTTTCTCTTCAGGCTCAGCGGAGTGAACACAAATTCAGGGAAATCGTCCTTTTCGTTCTTGTGTTCCTCGACATATACGACCATCGGGATGTAGTTGAAGAGCATCGGGGTAAACTTGACGTCACCGAAGTATTTCCGTCGCAGCTCCGGCTGGGCATCCATTTTCCTTCTTATCTTGATGGTGTCGATGGATTCCTGGAAGACGCTCAGGCCTATCTCTGATATTCCCATCGAGGAGCCGATGATTACCTCGTCCGTATGGTCGATATCTTTACCAATCAGAGACGCGATATAGGTTCGATATGTCTCCGGGAAACTCTCCTCGCCCACGATGATCCGGACATTCAAGTCAGGCCAGTTGATTCCTTTTTCGATTCCGTATTCGAGAGTGTGTTTCATGAAGGTGTTTTCGCCCACCATGATGATCTGATCGAAATCCTTGCCGAAACTCCTTACCAGAGCAACCGCCATGTCCGGCCGCACGCTGATATCGCCGACTGCCGTTCGTTCGCTTGGTACTTTCACACCCATGGGAAGGCAATTGATCAGAAGCGTTCTGCGTTTCGAGATTTGGAAACGCTGGTCCAGATAGAGATCCAGGATGTTTCTGCCTGACTTGTCCTCCTCTTTCGAAATGAGTCCATAGGAAAATCGCCCAGAATAGCCCGAACTGGACAGGATTGCTACAACATCATCATAATTTCCATCAACACAGAGATTCGATATCCGGTCCTCGTATTTGATAAAGGTTTCGAATTTGTCAATAATGGGTACAAGTTTCTTAAATGCGTCGACAGATGTAATGCTTGACGGGTCGATCCCTTTTTCTTTCAGTAATTTGGTGTATGCAGGGGTGGCCGATGCGTACTTGTGAAAAACTTTCAGCAGGTATTTCTCCTGATCCTGTTTGTGATACGCACTTGATTTGTTTAAGTAGTTCTGAAGAAAATGCTTCTGGACCTTGAAGGTGAAATCATCAAACATATTAAGTACCTCCATTGTTATGTATTATTCAAACAAAACTAATATGGGTTGAATTGAGGCATTTTAGTGAAAAAGGCGAACTATACTCCGCTCTCATTATGTTATTAACCAGACAACGGGTAAGTTCTGGACGGGATAAAAGAATTTCCAGATACCTATTAAGGCTAAAGGAAGAGACTCCCTGTTGTCAAGATGAAAATTCCATATTTTTTTTCATCTTGACAAAATAACTAGTTGTCTTTATTAAATTGTCATTCCCAAATGGTTGATGGAGACCGTAACAACCCATTTCACGCATTGCCTTCCCACAGCATAAATGGAGGCGGGGAAAAACTCAAATAGGCGTCTTCTGTTCGCACCGGGTTATCTTCCTGATCGTTGGAGGTCTCATGTCGGGTTATCTAGACGTTCTCCGTAAAGTCGAACTGCTGGAGGACCTTGACGATGCCTCGCTGGCCGAAATTGCTGCCAGTGGTGAAGAGGTCGTTGTGCCACGGGACAATTTAATCTGTCGCAGTGGCGACATAGGGACTCACTTCTATATTGTATTGGAAGGACGAGTAAGCGTCTTCATTACTACCAATCGGCGTACAAACCAGGCTTCCGACCGCCGAACCCGTTCATCCGGTAATCGGGAAAACAAAGACCGCCGGACAAACAAAGCCGTCGCCGTTGACCGTGCCAGCCGGCCCATGATCCTGCTCAAGACACACGCCCCTGGTGGTTTCTTCGGAGAGATGAGCCTGCTGACCGGAGACCCGATCTCGGCTGATGTCATGGCAATCGAGGACACACGCCTTCTCCGGCTTTCGAAGCAAGTATTCGAAGCAACATTCACGAAAAATCCATCCGTACTGCTTCGCCTCAATCGAATCCTGGCTCGATACATCTCAAGTACCAACGTCATGGTGAGCAACCCGCGATCGGCCAGGCTCAATGTGATTCATCGCATCGGTGAAGACCTTCGTGACTGCTCTATCTCGCTTTATTTGGCTGCATCCGTTGTGAAGCAGGCAAACAGGCGAGTGGTCCTGGTAGACTGCGAGTCGACTTTTGAAGCACCGCTCCACCGCGTTGCCCCCAGGAGTGAGCAGGAGGCCCTGGGGGTTTTTGAACACCGTCGAGTCTTTTCGACATTAAGCGACTTTCAGGCCCATTGCATCATTCTGGGAGAGCATTTCCATGTTCTCACATTTCCAGAACCTTTGAGCCGAACGCCCGGCATTGCGTGGTCACGACTTCGAGACTTGCTTGCGGTTATCTGCCGTCTTTACGATGTTGTCATCGTCGATACAGGCTTCATATTCGACACGCGGGCGTCAGAAGTTCTGAACATGGCAGAGAAGATCTACCTGCTGGCAAACAACGTGAAAGACCATGCGGCTGTTGCAGAGATTGTTAAAGAACTGAATATAAGCCCCTCTCAAGCAGCCAAACGTCTGCGCATAGGCCTTGTCGGGGACTTCGATTTCTATCGTCCGGGTTCCATCCTCAAGCCTTTGGTCGATGCCACGGGCATCAAGAACGTCTTCTTGCTTGCCTCAAACGAGGTAACGGATTTTCAAATGTCACAGGACTTGATGCCCGTCATGGATCAAGACAGCCAGACGGGAAGGCGTATTGCCAGCCTGGCTCGCGAACTCGCAGGATGCCGCGTTGGTATTGCCTTGGGGGCCGGTGGAGCGAAGGGTTTTGCCCATATCGGCGTATGGCGCGTGATGGAGCATCTCAGGATTCCAGTCGATGCAATCGTTGGCTGCTCGATGGGAGCCATCATGGGAGCTGCCTTTGCAATGGGTAAGAACAGCCATGAGACCGAGCAGTTGATGCGTCGCATCTGGACATCGAAAGGCGCCTTCTTCGACTGGGAGGTCCCCCCATGGACGAACATCGTCAAGGGCCGCAAGGTCGACCACATGAATCAGGAAGCCTATCAAGAAACAACCATTCTGGATTGTATCATTCCATATGCATCACTGGCATTTGATCTGATCTCGGGCCAGGAGATCGTGATCGACGAGGGGACACTCAAAAACGCGGTTCGGGCCTCGGGTTCGATGCCGATCATCATGCGTCCGGTAAAGTGGAAGAACTATTACCTGATAGATGGCGGCGTGACGAACAAAGTGCCCGTCGACGTGCTTGCCAACATGGGGACAGACTTCAACATCGCCGTAAACGTTGCTCCTGAGATCGACCCTTCATTCTACAATCCCAAGAAACGGAATGCACAAGGTCTTAAGGGTGAGAAAAGGAAGCTGCTCAGCAAAAGCTTACGCGAAATGTACCAGGAGCCCAGCCTGTTTCAGATCACTTCTCGCTGGTACTCAACCTCCTCGACAAAGATCACCGAGGCGCATCTTCACCTCGCTCATGTCGTCATGAGGCCACATACAGAGGGCATTGGCATGCTCGAGTGGCTCAAGTTCGATGAGGCAATAAAAGAAGGAGAACTATGCGCACAGAAGCATGCAGAGGAAATCAAAGCGAAATATTCCGCACTGTGCGGCCATTGAATGTGAATGAATCTTTAGGGAGGGAATGAAATCATGGAATTCAAATTCAAAAAAGTAGATTCGGAGGAGCTTTTAAAGGAAATTTTCCGGGTGCGTTATGAAGTATACTGTGAAGAATGTGGATATCTTCCCACATCAGATTATCCCGATGGTCTGGAAATTGATGAGTTCGATGAGAATTCCATCCATTTTGCCGCCTTTGCCGATGATAGAGTGATCGGTACCTCACGGCTGGTAATGAACTCGAAAAATGGTTTTCCCATGAATGAGCATTGCCATCAGATTGATATCGACAATTCCACACTTGCAACAGATAGTGTGGTAGAAGTATCCCGACTCGCCTTGAGGAAGTCTTTCCGAAGACGTAAAGAAGATGGTATTTACGCAGTCGAGTCGTACTTGACGAAATCCCAAGGCGGTATTCTGGCGGAGAATCCCGAGGAGAGGACTGAGCAGGATCGGAAGCGCCAACAGCCGGTCGTTATCCTCGGATTATACAAGGCGATGTATCATGAAACGAGACGGATCAACTTTTCCCATTGGCTGGCGGCCATGGAAAAGAAACTCTGGTATGCTCTCAAGACATTTCATTTCACCTTTCAGGAAATCGGCCCGCAGGTCGATTACTACGGTCCCGTGACACCCTATTTGGGTTTCATCGAGAAACTGGAAAAAGAGGTGAATGACAACTCTCCCGAACTCTGGTCGTTTCTTCTGGATGGCTTGGATGAGAAATACTGGCCAGAATTTATGCGCTCAGCAGCGCAAAAAAGATAGTCTGTCCACTAGAAGGCAAAAAGAGGTCATCATGAGCCGTGGAGTAACTTCTCCGAAAGGGTTCTTGGCGAACGGTATTAGTGCCGGCATAAAAATGTCAGGTAAACTGGACTTGGGACTTCTCTATTCCGAGGCGCCAGCCGTGGCTGCCGGGGTGTTTACAACCAACATTTTCAAGGCATCCCCTGTAAAGCTTAGCGTAGCTAACTTAGGGAACGAGACACACAAGGCTATCGTGGTGAACAGCGGCAATGCAAACTGCGCCAATGGTCTCCAGGGGGATGCCGATGCACTTTCGATGGCCAGGTATATAGCCAAAGGCATGGCATTCGGCGAGAGCGAGGTTCTGGTTGCTTCCACCGGGATTATTGGACATCGGCTTCCGCTGAAGAATATAAAGAAAAAGGTGCCTGAGTTGATATCGGGCCTGTCGGAGAAGGGCGGAGGCGACTTTGCCAGGGCGATCTTAACCACGGATACGGTGAAGAAAGAGGGCGCCGTCAAGGTAGAGATTGGTGGCCAGATTGTTCGAATCGGCGGAGCGGCCAAAGGTATCGCGATGATACACCCGCAAATGGAGAAGGATGGCAAGTCTCCAGGGATCTCGGCTGGAAGGCATGCAACGTTGCTCGGCTTTATTACTACAGACGTATTTATTTCCAAGACGATGCTAGAGAAGGCGCTTTCTGATGCGGCAAACGCATCCTTCAATATGATATCGACCGACGGGGACATGTCCACGAACGATTCGCTCTTCATTATGGCAAACGGCCTGGCGGAGAATGAAAAGATCACAGTAGCTGGCAAAGACTACGATACTTTCCTGAAAGCACTCAAGGGCTTGTGCATGTACTTGGCGAAAATGCTCGTTGCCGATGGCGAAGGCGCGACGAAACTTCTCGAGATTAGCGTTGTGGGTGCCAAGACCGATGAAAGCGCGAGGATTGTTGCAAGGAAGATATCGGCATCGAATCTTCTCAAATGCGCAATGTTCAGGGAAGACCCGAACTGGGGCCGGGTGGCAGCCGCGGTCGGGGCGGCAGGAGTGGATTTCGATCCGGATCGGACGGATATATATTTAGGCCCGGCGAAGGTCCTCTCTGCCGGCTCGAGTCTGGAAACATTCGACAAAATGGAGGTGAAAAAGTATCTCCAGAGCAAGGATGTATTGATCAAGGTAGATCTGAAAAACGGAAATGGGTCCGCCACCGCTTGGACCTGTGACTTTTCGAATGAATACGTAACCATCAATACGGAAACTTCGCCATAATGAAAGAAGCGATCAGGAAAAGTAGTGTATTGATAGAGGCACTTCCGTACATCAAGAAATTCTACGGAAAGACCATCGTGATTAAGTATGGCGGGGCTGCGGTTGACGAAAAAGGCATCGACAGAGGAATACTCGAGGACGTCATGTTCATGAACTACGCCGGGATGCACCCGGTTGTCGTTCACGGTGGAGGTGCGTTCATCTCCAAGATGATGAAAAAAGCCGGCTTGGAACCGAAATTCATCGACGGCCGGCGCTATACTGACCATAATGCCATCCGGATCATCGACAAGGCCCTCCGCGTAATAAACAAGAGGATCGTGGCCGAACTAAAAGGAATGGGTGCGCGGGCTTTCGGTTTGAGCGGCGCGGAGAACGAACTCATAAAGGTTAAGAAGCTTACTTCCAAAGATGACCTTGGGTTTGTGGGCGAGGTAACATCAGTCGATACGACAGTGGTCAAAAGGCTTTTAAGCGACAATTTGGTGCCTGTAATATATCCGCTTGGGCATGGCCGTGAGGGAGAACTTTACAATGTGAATGCGGATGACGTGGCAAGCGCGATAGCGGCCAAACTCAAGGCCGAAAAGTTTGTTCTGCTCACGAACGTGATGGGGATCATGAAGGACAAGAAAGATCCGAAGACACTTTATGAGACTTTGAAGTCCTCAGACGTCAAGCGTCTTATAGAAGATAATGTAATTGATTCTGGGATGATACCAAAAGCAGAAGCATGCGTCAGGGCCTTAAAGGGTGGTGTAAAGAAGGCCCATATACTCGATGCCAGTATCATGCATGCGATGCTACTCGAAATATTCACGGACACGGGGATCGGAACGGAGATTGTGAAGTGAGGCGGTCCCGGTATTGATTGGTAAAGGGTCAGGCTCACACTATTTCCCCTGTGCACGTTATTTCCAAAACGAGTAGCCCGGAAGTTGGCATAGTCGGTACTATTTGTTCAGAAGATTGAAAGCAAAAGAGAAATCGCCATCTTTCACCTGATCAATACTAATCTTTTCAACACACCGCAGTTCCAAGAGGCAATTTCTTTCCAGTTTTGCCTGATTTATGTATCACGGAGGATAAGATGAAAAGGTTAATTGTCGCTACTTTCGTGATTTTCTCTGTGCTTATGGATATCCCCGTATTTGCTTTTTCGTTTAGAGGACTTACTCTTGATACGCCAATAGATAAACAAATGAAGATATGCGAACAAGAAAGCAAGGAGTTATGTTATTTAAAGCTTGACAATGATGAATATAAAATACTGAATTTACCAGAATTGAGTATAAAGACAGAAACGGTAATATATGTCTATGGTGATGATAATAAGATCGGGTTAATAAAGGTAACTTTTAATGGAAAAGATGCAGACAAATTTTTCTCTCTGCTCTTAGATAAATATGGTCCTCCAAAGACAGTACGGGGAAAGATTCCAAAAAGAATAATTCTCAATCGAAAAACTGGAAAAAAAATAGTCATTCAGAGCCCAACATGGTCTTTAGATGATTGTTACATGGTCCTCAATGATATTGATGAAATGAATTTGGATAATGGCAAGCTAATAATTGGATCAAAAAAAATCATAAAAGTGATCCACAAAAAAAAGCTAAATACGGTGTAAGGAGATAAAGATAAAGAGTCTTAGCTAGTTGAGGGGTTTTCCCCGGGTGGTTTCAGGATGATTTGGCAGAGATCACACCCAATTTCTGCAGATGCTAGGGATCTGCTCCGGCGCAAATCGCTTCCGACTCATCCTGACCTCCTTCTGGTCTAGCTTTATGCCGCTATCCTAACATAAAACTGGACCGGTTTTTGGTGGACAGTATGATGCAACATATGAACTATGAACTACAAGCTTTGCATAATGCTGCCGTTCCCGAACTCGCAACCATGTTGTTCCTTGGTCTTGGTCAAGGAAGGCCTTCCCCATAGCTCTGAATTTCTAATTTTACTCTTCAATAGAACGTTGCGTTAACCTATTATCTATTTGTGGTTGCTTCTCTGACAGAAAAGAAAATCCATGCAGTTCCAATGAGGAGGGCAGTTGCAAAAACATAGAAAGCTGCCTTTAGGCCGAGAAGACTCGACAGGTTTCCTCCCGCCACCGGGCCGATCAGATACCCCAAAGAAAAAGCCAGGTTCCAGATGGCATAGGCACTTCCTCGCTGTCCCTTACTGCTCTCTTCACCAACGATGAACATCGACGCCAGAAAGAGCATGCCGCTGAATACTCCAAGGAAAGACATGATCACTGAGACACTCAAGAACCCAGTTACTTGGATGACCAAGGCCATGCCAATGGCAAGGCCCAGGCTTCCCATATAGATCGGACCATAGCCCCCCTTTCGGTCGATCCAGCGGCTGATGAACGGTTGGGAGGCCACATAGAGTACGGAAAAGATCCCGAAAAGGAGTCCTATGTATAGCTTCACATATCCAAGGCGGTCGAGGTAGAGAGGCAGGAGAAGCTCCATGATACCGAAACAGGAACACGAAAAGAAGATCGCAAGGCAAGCAATAAGGATACCCTTCTTTTTAAACATCCGAAGCAAGCCCTGCTTTTTTTCAGGAGAACCTGTCCCTTGACGGGTCAGGAAAAAAGATGCTGTGAGCCCCAGGAAAAAGGCTAGTGCTGCATTGATGATGAACGGGGTTTCAAGCGAGCCGATACCACCCAAGAGGGGCCCCACGATGACACCGACGCCGGAAGCTATAGTCACAATGCTCATCTCTTGGCTACTCACTCCTCCATCGTCAGACGCTCCGGCAACCAGAGGTTGCGTGGCAACCCACGCTGATGCCGAGGCGAATCCCTGAAGGGCCCTGGCTATGATGAGCATCCAAATACTCGTGCTAAATGCCATCATAAGGCTTGCAAGACAAAGAACATATAACGAGATTGAGATGATGAGATAATTCTTGCCGATCCGGTCCACCAGAAGGCCAAGGGGGAGGATCGATAGGGTAAAGGCTATCGGATAGCCTGCAAAAGCGTAGCCCATCTGTGAATCGCTGGCTGATAAGGCTTTTGCAAAAAGGGGAATGCTTGGTGAAATGATTCCATAGCCCACCATGTCGGTGAAGATCACTCCAAAGCAGATTGGAAAGAGCACCCATCGCGATTCTCTGAAGGAAATTTTCTGCATTTTACTCCTCCCTGAAAGGCTGGCTAGTTTTAACAACTCATTGATTTATTTCTTCTGAGTAACTTAATACCAACTACCTTTATTCGTTGATGTTTATGATTGCATTGTGACAGCTTGCATGGAGATCAGTTCGAAGGCCAGCGAATGTGCTTTTCGTTTCAGGTTTTGGATCACCCGTGTCCGGTGTCGTTGCTCGTAATAATCTTGGCCGATATCGACGTACGAGATCCCATGCTTTCGCATCAGATAAATCCACCGTGCCATCTTGTGAGCGGTCGCCTGGATCGCCTTGGGTGCTCCCAGGCGGGCTCTATGCCGTCTCAGGACCGTCCCGCTGTCGCGCGTCTCCCCATCGAGAAGCGCCTTTGATCCGCTGTAAACTCCCGCATCGCCTGCTCGTTGGCTCCCTCCGGAACCGCCACGAAGTGGCTCCAGGAACCAATGTCGATACCCGCCGCACAAACGTTGATATGCTGCAGATGCCGGGGAAGTTTCTTGACACCTTTTCTTGAACGACTTCTTCTGCTTCATGAATCCGACCCCCTAGCGCTGATTTTGGCAAGGCCGGAAAGGAGGACTGTCGAATACAGTTCTCTTCTGAGCGGGATAGCAAAAGCTTCACCAATGATCCATTCGCCAGTCCCCGGACCACGCGAATTGCCGACCATAATGCACCAGTGAAAATGCGGCCTCCTCTTTCCGGGTGCCGCCGGCATGCTAAACAATGATATGACAAAGAGCAAGTTACTCTCTGATCAAACGCCCCAGGAGCAGGGGCCGCTAATGGTAAAAAATTGAGTTTAAAGGAGGGCAAGTGTCATCACGACAGGTGAAAAAATATTTTTTGCGCAAGTATATATAAAAACGAATCACGTGTGTTAATTGAAATAAAAAAAGCAGTCAATTATGGGTCTGGGACAGAAATGAGAAACAGTGGCTAAGTATACTGTAAGACAGATATTCTCGGAACCGATCCCAGGCAGTTCAGTTTTTCGATCTGTGTTGAATTGTATTCAGCATGTTCAGTAGCTCTTCGTTTATAAAAAATATGCAACTCAGATAAAGGATCCGTGACCCTCACTTGGCAGGTGCATCTGATTTAAATACAGATTTATAGAAATATGATACTCTGTGACTCCTTGCGAAAAAGATTCGGGACAGAGATTTTCCCGCACTCCAAGCCCGTTATGCGATGGGGAATGGGAACTCCTGAAGATCAAGGCATCTGACATTTCTGCGAGGGTCACAATCATGCAGGAACTGAAATCGGGCAATCGGGTCATAATGGCCTATAAAAACGTAAACATATAAAGATATCTCTTAGCACACTGCAGGGAGATGAAATAATGTACATTTCGAAGCGGGAGGGGTGATGGATATTTTATCAACGCGCTATATATAGCAAAAATCGATTCTAATTACGGAAAATTAGGACGATAGAATAATTGTCTCCCATTATTGTGGTGTCGGTTCTTCTTACACTGCTAACGGGGAATAGACAAAACTAATAATTCGTATTTAGAATAATCGTTACTAATCAAGCAGTTGAGCCGGCGTGCGGAATATGGCATGATACATGCACGCTAGATTGCACACGGGGCTTGATGCTGAAGGCTCGGTACCTTCAAAAAGAGAGGAGATTTTTATGATGAGGACATATGCAAAATTATTGGCTGTTGTGGTCGTGGCAGTCTTCGCTTTCGCAGGTTCGCCGGTGCAGGCTGTAACAGTGAGTTTCGATTACCAGGTTCCGACAGACAACTCGGGAAAGACGAGCCCTGTCGGTGTAAATAATGCCAATGTTGCGCTACCCGGATACTTCATCGAGACCTTCGATAAGCCAGGAAGCGCGGGAGAAACAATTGTGCTTCCCGGAGGTAATATCTACGTTAATGCCGGCGGTGGCTTCAATTCGCTGAACCCTTACACTGATCTGTCTATAATGTACGGCAGTGTCGGAATTCGAAAAGATTCTGTTACTGGTGTTGCTGCCACGCCAGCCGGTGACACGACATTTTATGCTTATGCCCCAGGTACAGACTACCCCGATGGCAACACCGCGGCGGTTCGCGTTTTGTATGAAGATTTTATGCAGACTTACGGTGTAAAAATCTCTTATCTTGGCCTTTACTATGGTTCAATTGACACCTACAATGAGATAGCTTTCTATAGCGGCGACTCCCCCTTTATTGGTGATGGCATCCTGTCGGATGGAGTGATAACGGGCACGGAGCTTCTAAATGTCTTCGGTGGCTATAGTGGTAATCAATTCCAAGATGGGTCAAACATGTACGTCAATCTCTTCTTTGATGCGGATGAATTGTTTACGGCTTTCGAGTTCAGGACGAGCGCGGTTGCATTTGAAATGGACAATGTAGTGACCGGTTTTGCTGCCGTTCCTGAACCCACCACCATACTGCTGCTCGGCCTTGGGCTGGTTGGGTTGGCAGGAGCCAGAAGGAAGCTTGAGAAATAGCAAAGCCGCTTTATTCGTGTGATTAGAAAAATGGCAGGATCATCAAATGATCCTGCCATTTTTCTATTGCGCCATTCATCCAGTAATGCTTAAATCACATCCACGCCAAATTACATTTAGTAATAGGTGTAAATGACGAGAAGACCTTCTCGATTAATAAGAAAGACGGAAATGAAGAGTCCATTTCATGTGAGGTAGCTTCTACTGATTTTAAAGACTTGCTTTGTATCCCTCGGTAATCTTTAGCCATGACAAGGTTCCTGCCACTCATGCGAGGTCTATGGTCATCATTACTGTGACCGAGATTTGCTTGACGCACACGATCATTATCCCTATACTCCCTTCTTATAAAAGCAATTATTATCAATAAAGAAACAAGTTCTTATCAATAGATGAATTGGATCCGGGAAGAACAGTCTTTGACTTCCATATATGAAAGATTCGATGATCAAAATCCTACCGAAACGAATTGGTAAGAACCGGTTCCTAACTGATTTGCGAACTCAATGATGCGACGACATGATACTTGCGAGGCGATAAATGTATAATGAATTTTATGGATTTTCTAAGAATCCTTTTGATGTCGCACCAGATCCGGAATTTCTCTATTTGACATCAAGCCACCGGAAAGCTCTCGATGCGATGATGAAGGGCATAGAAACGCGGCAAGGTTTCATCAGCATTATTGGGGAAGTTGGCACAGGCAAGACGACGCTTATTCACACTCTCTTGAAGAGCCTCAATAAGAGTGTGAAAACAGCCTTCATTTACAATACATTCATTACCTTTGAAGAGTTACTGGAAAGTATCCTCCATGAGATCTGTCTTGATATTTCCGGGAAGGATAAAAAGGCCCTTCAGAGCCAGCTTGTTGAATATCTGTCGAATTTAGGTGACGATGAGACGATGGCGGTGATCATTGATGAGGCACAGCATCTTGCAACGGAAACACTGCAGGAACTGGGGAAATTACCCAATCTGGAACCCTTGGCATCGGGACGACTTCAGATTGTATTCGTGGGACAACCGGAGTTTGAAGATATTCTCAATACGCCAAGTCTGAAAAGCCTCAAAACAAACATAGTGATCAAGAGAGAGATTAAGCCCCTAACCGTCGAAGAGTCGATAGATTACATTGAGCATCGCCTTAAGCTCGTCAGTAGCTGCACCTTGGACGTATTCACCTTCCAAGCAGTCTCTGCGATTACGACCTATGCGAAAGGTATTCCCCGCCTTATCAATATCGTGTGCGACAATGCCTTACTGAGCGGCTTCACCAAATCCAAGAAAAAGATAGATGCGAAGCTCGTTCACGAAGTCATAAAGAATCTGGAAGGTCCGTCACACAGGCAATTCAAGTCCGCAAGCATCTTCAGGCTCCCTAAAAGATCCCATCAAATCCAGCGTGAAAGGATTCTTACACCATGGCACATCGCAGTTATCCTCCTGCTCATGCTCAGTGTGGGAGGAATTGTTTTCGCTGCGTATGGATTCCTTCAGCACTGGCCTTTCGACCGGCAGAACATCGTATCCATCTGGACTTCTCTATTCCACACCGAACGACCTCTTGTACCAGCTTCTCAAACAGCAACAAAGAAGACTTCCATAGTCAGTGAGCAACATCCGCCTATGGAGACAAGGACGCGGCTCTTTCAATCCTCCCCGTCCGCTCTGCCACAGGCCGTAACTGCGCAGCGCATAAGCGAGATAGTGCGAGCGACAGATGACGTCATCGTGAAAAAAGGACAGAGTATTACACTCTTGGCGGAAAAGCACTACGGAATGTCAAACATGACTATTGCGGACCTAATATTGGATTCAAACCCCGAGATTACCGATGCTAATATCATTACGGTCAACCAGAGAATCAGAATGCCTAAAATATCAGAAGGATGTCTGATCGTTTCGTCCTCCATGCAAACGTATAAAATCAATGTTGGCACATTCTCGAGCCCTAATTTTGCGAAGCTTTACAGGGACGAGCCGTCATTGAGAGGAAAAAAGGTGGAGGTTATCGCCAAAAAGGCGACCCGGAAGGATACATGGTATCGAATTGTCGTCGGGAAATATAACAGTACGAGCGAGGTTCTGAAAGAGATATCCGTCCTCAAGGAGAAAAATTTACTGCCGCTTTTCGGTGCAAATCCTAAACCGAAGTGACTTCCCATATTATCTGATTGAATGCTGCCGGCAGACTTGTCAGGTGATCTGGTTTCTTTGGACAGGAGACAGAGTTTTTCAAGAGAGCGGATGAAAGGAGGGTACTCATGGATAGTGAATTCAAGATCGGTGATGTCGTTCGGCTGAAGTCTGGCGGACCAAAGATGACGGTCACAGCTGTTCATGATAACTTTGTAACCGCCGCATGGTTCGCGTGGAGCAAGAAGGGAGAGGGTGATTTCCCGTTTGATGCTATTTTCATCTGCAAAGAAGAGGAGAAGTCCTGAGCATGGCTTTCACTCCCGGCCAAGTCGCATGACTTGCCGGGGGTGTAGGTAATGTCTGTGTAAATGGCGAGGGCTAGGATAAGACGCCCATTACACAGGAGCATTACCCATGGCCATCAAGGAAAAGATTTTTGAGGAGCTTCTGTGAAGTAGCCCCCAATTCGACCGGACACTCTCAGACTGGAAATAGGTCATAGTGCAAGATATAGTGTTTGCACTCAAACCAGGGAGAGATTGTCCATGTTACCGGTCGAAGTGATTACGAGTGTGCAGCGCCGGCGGCGATGGAGCGCGGAACAGAAGAAGGCGATGGTGCTCGAAGCGGAGCAGCTGGGGATGAGTGTTTCCATCGTGGCGCGCAAATACGAAGTGCA
>JABLXX010000017.1 GCA_013177825.1 Syntrophaceae bacterium | reverse complement strand
TGATGGTTTTTGAAGCTTTTTCCCAGCAGATATTTTCTGGCTTTGCTCTCGCTGGATATTACATTATGATAACTAGTTAAGTCCATGAGGCACCCTTATCACAGGTGCCAGCACAGGATCAATTACCTAAATTTAACACAAGATAGAATCTTCATATTCCGGGATTTCTTAGTAAGAGAGAAGAAAAAAATATCACGCGTTCAGATGAAGAACGATCCCAGATGCTTACCATAATCCTTCTTTTTTCAATCTATTAGTCAGATAATGTTCTTGCTTATCAAATAATGCATAAATCGCGGATTCTATATTATTACTTTTTGCAATCGTAAATTTCGACAACCAAGAAATATCATCGTCACTTAATGCAAACCAAACCTTCCCATCGGGAGGTAGGTTCATTCGTTTATCTTTGAAAATCCGTCTAACAACTTTTATGAATTGTGAAGCACCACCCCAAATCTTCAATACTAAAGGAGGTGTATCGTTCGATATATGAGGGTCCTTTTTAATCATTTTGAGATATGCTTCCAGTCTTCCCGTATGTCCTATTTTATAGTAAATATTCCCTCTATCAAAAGGTGTGCTTTTTACGATGCAAATCCAGCTATAAGCCCCGACATGGGGCTCTTCTTTAATAATCCTTTCTTCTAAAATTCTTTTTAATTCAGATTCTAGAGAATTATCTTGTCCTATCATTTTAATTCTCCGTCAAATTTGATAACGGGATATTATTCTATAAAGGCATGCAGTGCCTTTAACAGATAATCGTTGTCATTTCAAAAGTGCATTTTATCCGACGAAAACCAATCGTCTATGGATTCGCGGTCCACTATCCATTGCCCAGTTCGTTTGTGTGCATAAATGTACCCGGAATTAATCCATTTTCTGATAGTATCTTCTGACTTTACCTTAGCATATGCCATTGCCTCTTTGAGGGTCATCCAGCGACCAGGTGTTGTTTTGGCTATGATATTAGCCTCAACTCCTTTGGCAATCATGGCGGCAAGCATTTTAAGGTCTTCTCTTGTTATCCGCATAGATTATCATGCACACTTCTCAGAAATAGCTTTCTCTAAGACATCTCTAATAAAAGCATTCAGTGTCTTTCCTTCATCGACGGCATGAACAACAAGCTGTTGGTGAAGAGAGGGATCGATGCGTATATTAAAAGTCCCTTTGAACGGTTTTTCCGGCTCCATACCCTTGCCCGCGCACATATTGAGATAGTCACTAACGCCGGCTTGGAAATCCTTTTCCAAATCTTCAACCGTCGTGCCTTCAAACCCGATTATGGCCCTGATCCCGAGCACTCTCCCATGGAAGATTTTGTCATCGGCATCAAAAGCAACACTGCCCGTATATCCCTTGTATTGAAGAATATTTTTCATGGTTTTACTCCTGTCTCAATTAAAAAATCCCGAACCAAATCAACAGAATATTTCCGCATGACCCTTGCCGGATGAGGTTTGTGGATGTGCAAGCTGCATAAGCCTTTCTCAAACCTCAAGCGTGCCCCCTTTCCCTCATGCATGGTGGCACCGACTGCCAGAAGGAGCGAAACAGCTTCTTGCCACGATATGTCCGGTCTCGTCGGCCTCTCAAAGATCATGGCTAGGGTCTTTTTCTGTTTCGTGTTCATGATACGATCATGCCAGAAATAGCCCCATCATGCAAACCATATTTTAGTTGCACATTCTCTTTGACAATGGCCATGGATGGTGCATGTTGAATGTGCGAAAAGCCTTATCCGGGAGGCCCATCCGTTAATGGGTTTTGCTGTTTGTAATATAGACTTAAATATGGTCATGGAATCCGTAACCCGTAAGGGCCGGGAGGTTTGATAAGAGCCTTCGCAATTCCATGACCTTTTTCTTTTTATAGAGGAAGAAATGGATAATAAGAAATTGGCTAGGGGATTCAGTTAAGAGCGATGAATTCAACACAGGCAACAGATAAAGTCGGCAGAGCCATACTGAAGGTGGTCCTGCCGGCAAAATTGGGAAAGCGGATTCCTTACTAACATCAAAGAATTACTTTAACATAAATATACAAATGGAAAGGAGATAAGAACAAGATTCTCAAGAAAAGGAAACAGGGGACAAAATACGGTTGAAAAATATAATTGCGGACAGATTCCAAGTGTCCGATCCATTTCCCCGGTGGGAATAATGAGGTCGCTTCCACCTGCAGCGGAGTTACGGGATACTCATTACCCCCGATACCTCTGCTGTCAAGAAAATTACAGAGTCCGCCCTTCTGAGTGATTTAATCAATAAAATAAAAAGCCCAACTGCTTCAACCTAGAGGGGCGACCGTGGTGATCCCTCATATTCCTCACAACACGCCCGAAGGCGCGGTGGGCAAACCGGAGGGCCTTTCCGGAAGTCAGGTTGAGCAATCGAGCTCGGAAGAATTTTTAGATCCTGACCAAGATGATGTCAAGGACATTTCCAAACGCACAACGATCGCCAGGAAAGCTCATAAAGCAGCATCCTCGCCCAGGAAAACATTCCCGAACTGACAGAAGTGGAAGTGGTTCGGTTGAATTGGGGCCACGAAGGTAGCATTTACAGTCGGTCATAGACCATAAGTGTCAATAATGTATCGTCAAATTCCGGCCGGATAAGCGGAGTACATGGTCGCATCGCCACCTCATCCCTGCCCGATATCTTAGCCATCGTGGCGTTGAGTTCGTTGAGAACCATCATCAGCATGCCGTTTGTGTCGGATCCTCCGGCCTGTTTTGTCAGTCCCAAAACCGACGAAACAGACGCTGCCGCACGCCCCATGGTCGTGGTTATCTGTTCCGGAGGTGTGGGGCGTGTCGTGACGGAGATGGCCAGCGAAGCAACTGGCTCTTGTTCTGGCTGGAGTGCCTTAAGGATGCCGTGCGGGGAACCGTCCCATGAGCGATCTGAGAGGGCCTGTTTCCTACTACGGAGGATCTGTTGGAGGACCTCGCAAGAAACGACGTGTTAAATTCAATCCTCTTGACAATGGGGAGAATGGCCTTGTCGCTGTTCTTCGTGGCCCTCAAGATGATCTCGGAAAAGGCAAGAATCTTGTTGTCTGCGACCAGATCCGTATTCGCATTGATGCTCCCATTCACCGTCGCCTCTTGCTGCTCACCTTTATTTCTCATTTATTGCCTCATATGGTACAGAACATTGAAATCGTTGCATTGGTTCGGAATCATGCCCGGTGCTGGAAGGAAGCTTTCATTCCTGGCTCTGGCCACTTTCTCCCGTTCTCATGTCAGCATCTGGGCCAAAGGATTCGATGCCTCTCAGTCCATCCTTGATTGCCTGGACCTCCTCGCGGCGGTTGGGCACGAACTCGTCTCTCTGTTGGTTCTGCCTTGCCAGTCCTTTCTGATACCGCTCCTCCAGTTCCTCATCGGACATTGCAGGCGGAAGCTCTGGCGGGGGCACGTCGGGCGGCATCTTCTCCAGTTCGATCTTCATAGCCTCGGGAAGCGGCTCTCCAATCTCATGAAGTTGATAAGCGCCATCTTTTAACGATATTTCACCGGCACGAACCAGCCTTATAATAGCGATTCCTTCCTTACTCGGCATGGGCTTGTCTCCATAGCCCCGTTTCCGTCCCAATCGTTTAAGAGCAAAAATGATGCTGGTGGAATCCCCAGCCTGGACATTCCGAAACAAGGCGGCTTCGATCAAGTCGACCTTCTCCTGTTCCAATGCATCGAGTTCCTTTCGAAATCGTTCGTTTTCTTTCCATCGGTAAAAGGTTGCTCGGTTGATCCCTGCTACTCGGCAAGCAGCCACAATGCAGAACCGTTCATCAAGAAACGCCTTCAAGAAAGTCAACTGTCGGGACCTTGTCGATTCTCCCTTTTTGAGGCCCTTTTGTCGCGTTTTGTTGCGTTTGGGCTGCCCCTTTTTTGTTTTCACCTCAGATTCCTACCGGTCATACAACTTGAATTTATTGACTGCCGTAGCTTCCTGAAAACATTTTAGAACTTCTGTAAAGTCAGCTTCCCGCTTTTTGCATCTTGCTACCTCGACATCGAGATGTTCCCGTATCTCGGTCGCCATAGCGGCAGCAATGGATAAAACTTCGACAATTTTTCCCCGTCTGATGGAGAAATCGGCAGCTTCTTTTGATTCTCTGGCGACCTCAAGCATCGCATCAAGCAGATCGTTCTTGAGTTGTAACTCCCTTGTCGGCGTTATTCGTAATAATTCACTTTTACTCATTTACCTCATCCTTTTTAATAGACAATTCCATTGTTTAATCCTGCTGATGTCTCCCTGCATCAATTCGCTCTTGGAGATAACAGTCCACCTTAACCAAGGGGATAACACGCTCCATGCAACCGGTCCGGCGATGGAATTCAACTCTCATCTCAGCTGAATTCTCGCCCTCAAGAGGTGTTCGCTGGACCATAAAGACAGAATCACTCTCCTGGGATACGAAGCTGCTGTCCCGGATCGCTTCGTAAGACAGATTCTCTGGCCGTCCCTTGGTTGTGTGGCAAAGAAGGAAGATTATGAATCCGCCGTCCACAGCCATGGTTTTCAGCTGACGAATGACCGTTCCGATCTCGATGGAGGCATTCCTCATGCGGGCCAAGTCGACCAAATAATGCAAATGGTCCACGAAAATGATTCGTGTTCGATATTTCTGAAAAGACTCGTAGACACGCTCCTCCAGCCATGGCAGGGCATAGGCCTTGAGCTTTGCCGGCATGTAGATTAACGGGAGTTCTTGGAACTGGCCAAGAAACTGGCGGGCCGGAACTTCGAAAGTAAACCACAGTGGGAAATGCTGTTGTTTAGCAAAATTGACTGTAAGACTTTGTGCCAGCAGTGTTTTCCCGTTTTTCGTCGGTCCGGAGACTGCGATAAGCTCACCGCCGCGGAACCCGTCTGTCGCCGCATCGAGACCCGGGATTTGGGACATGACCTTGATCGTGTTGTCCCCCTCATTTTGGAACTTCAGGCACATTTCATGAGAGGAGATGATCTGGTCCGGGCCGGTATATTTGGTCAGATCCATCAATTTTCTTTCCGCCATTTCTCAACCTCCATTGTCAGGTCCTCTATTTCCTTCATCTCCAGTCGAATCAGATGCTTCGTCATATCATGGAGCCGTTCGTTCCTTGGGAAGCCTTCCCGAACAGCAACCAGGGCGCCGATGTCCTCCTGCCAGAATCGGATAGCATCCAGGTTTCCGACAATTAGAGCAGACTGGATTTCTGCAGCTTGGTCTATCTTTTGCGGCCTTCGATTCCTCTCGGCTATCTGCCGAGCCGTCATGCAGTCGTATTCAGCAGCCCCAACCTCGTTATCCCTCTCCATCTTTAGAAGCTCTTCCCCAGGATCGAAGGGTGCCGAGTTGTCCATCAGAACACCTTTCCCCACCCGCCGTTGCCTTTCACCGGCTCCATTGACTCGTTCAGGTATTTATCCCAATGGGAAGGCCGGAAGAGGGTCTGAGGGTTAAGGTACTTTGGGTTGGCGATGAAATGGGGATCCATCAACTTCACGTCGATGATCTTCCGGCAATCATCAACTGTTCCGCCGTCTTTCAGGCGGGCTTCAATTAAAGTAGTGTCTCGATATCGCTTCCCGGTTCTTTCGTTCAGGTAGGAAAGGACGATCAGTGCATTTTGACGATATATATTCTTTTCTTCTTTATTCTTGTTTATGTGCTTCTGTTGTTCACCTGTTGTTACGTTTGCTGTCACGTCTATTGCCCGTTCATCATCGGCCCGCGACTGGTATTTTTCGTAATTACAAATAGTTATGACAACAAATCGCTGTGTCCGTCTATTGTCACACATACCCCCTATTTCGAGTGACGTAAGAAAATTCTTAATCCGCCGACGTGACCAGCCGAAGGTTTTTGCAAGTTTCAACTCGGAGGTGACAAATTGGCCCCGTTCAACAGGGATATACTGGTTTCGGAAGTTCACAATTGCCGGCCGATGATTTGCCCGGGCGTAGAGAAACGACCAGGCATAACCGTCACACCATGGTTTCCGTTCGGAGATTTCATGGTGAAACTGATCACGCCACAATTTAACCCAGCCACCGCTGTCGCTCATGTCTGTTGTTCCACGAAGACAGCCAGATCGTTCTTTAGGTCATCGCTTCGTGTGAGGATCACAAGAAGGGAGATAAAGCCGTCCCGATCCAGGTCAAAACCTGTATAGCGTCCTGTTTCACAGCAGATCCTAAGGGGAACATCGGCGGCGCTGTCGGATGAATAGAAAAAGTCGGCGAGATGCCGGATCCGTTTAGGAGTCATGAAGTCTCCTCTCCTTCCAATCAGGATACCTCAATCGGAATTTCACATTTGGGCTGGCCATCGCCGGCGAGTTGATTCTCGAGGTCCCGAATCTCGACTTGTGTAATAGTAATCAGTTGACGCTTGAGCTTAATTCGCCGCTCCAATTCCTCAATTGGCGTCACGGATACCTTCCACTAAGCGACGAACATCGGCTGCACGCCAGCACGTCACACGTTCTGATAACTTAATGGGCTTTGGGTACCGCCCAGACTTAACCCCCGCCCACCAATTCGAGCGAGAAACCGGGACAAACCGAAGAACTTGTTTGATTCGCAGCAAGCCGGTCTGAGGTAGCTCTTGGATCTCAACAATTCTAGTATCTTTTGGCATAACATCCTCCAATACTGTTCCATTGGAGATAAGCATAATTGAGTCACTTAAATGACTGTCAAGTGACAAAAAAAGCCGGGCTTCCCCGGCTAATTACTTCATTTATTAACTGGTTGCGTATTGTCACGCCTTCAACAGCTATCGTGACATCGTCTCAGTTTAGTTTTTTTTGTTCAGTTTTTTCTTTCCAGAACTATCTTCTTGCCCCCTTCAACAAGCCTTCTTCCCCTTCCCTTCAATGCTTCATGTTGCTCAGGGCAAAGCCCTGCATTCAGTTTAAATGCAAGCGCGATTTTAACATATGTCTGATTGAAATCCGTAAACAAGGTATAGGCAATAACTTCCGTACGTACGCCTTTATTTCTCTCCCCTTCGATGTAGTTACTCAGGTTAAATTGTCGACGCTCCAACGCATCCTCTGCTTTGTGTGCATCGTCACTGGCCGTACCTTCATACTGCTTAAGCTCTTCCCTACTGAGAAGGAGATCATCTTCGGAGAATGACCATGTTCGACTTAGCAGACGTATCTCTCCATCCGGGCCAATGCATCCATCAGTTTTGGAAAGCGTGATATCCTTTTTCGTTGTTGGCACATTCCCGGAAATGTCGGTTACGACAATAGCACCACATGTTACTGATCCGTTATGGTGGGAAAACGGTAGTTTAATTTGGCATCGATCAGAAAGTGGTTCGTTGAAAAACATGGCAATTGTGTAAAAGCTCTCGAATATTCTTTCTTCGTCAGAAAAAATGTTATTTGTGGGGAAATATGTTGGGGTAGGAGCGAAAACAGCCAGAGCACCTTGCTGAACACAGTATTCCAGATCCTCAAGATCGCAGTTCGGTATAATGGATGTGGCTTTTTTAAAGGAAATGAATTGTGATTTTGGTAATTGCATCTCTCTTCCTTCTATGTCTTGAAGTTATTTACAGAAACGGGGAGGCTTTACTCGCATGGCACATAGTGGTACTATCATGGGGAGATTATCGTCACACCCTCTTAACCATCGGTAGAACCTTCGCCCCCGCTTTCAGTCCATCCAGGTAATCCGCCCATAGCTGCATCATCTTCCGGCGCTCGGCAAGGTGTGCTGTCCTGTTGTACGCCCGCCCGTTCGGGTCTCTGACGGCATGACCAAGTTGATGCTCAATGAAATCTGGCCGCACCTGCAATACTTCGTCAAGGATTGTTCGCGCCATGGCCCGGAAACCATGTGGTGTCATGGTTTCCTTGTCGTATCCCATGCGCCGCAGAGCTGCTAACAAGGCGTTGTTGCTCATGGGCCGGGCGAAAGATCGCCCAGAGGGGAACACGTACTTGCTCGCTCCGGTCAGTTCTATCAGCTCTGTCAGTATCTCGATAGCCTGACGACACAGAGGAACGACATGCGCGTTTTTCATCTTCATCTTCCCCGGCGGAATGTTCCAGACCTCCTCGTCAAAGTCAATCTCTGCCCACTCTGCATGCCTCAATTCGCCGGGACGCACGAAGAAGAGCGGGGCAAGGCGAAGGGCGGCCCGGACGACGTAATGCCCTTCATAGCCATCTATGGCCCGCATGAGGGACGCTACTTCCTTGGGGTCTGTGATCGCCGCATGATGCTTCTCTCCGGGTTGTGGCAAGGCTCCCTTCAGATCACCTGAAGGATCGCGCTCTGCCCTTCCCGTTGCCACAGCGTAGCGGAACACCTGACCGGCAATGGTTCTGATCCTGTGGGCTGATTCAAGAGCCCCCCTTGACTCGACACGGCGCAGGGCGGCCAGAAGCTCGGGGGCCTTAATATCGTTGATCGGGCGTTCTCCGATCCACGGGAACAGGTCCCGTTCCAAGCGGCTCATGATGGTGATAGCATGTCCACGGGTCCAAGTGGGTGTGAACTTCGCATGCCACTCGCGAGCTATGACTTCGAAGGTCTCTGTTGCCTCAGTCTCGGCTTTTTTCTGTGCTTTGCGGACGGCTCCGGGATCAATGCCCTTGGCCACCTGTCTTCTTGCCGCGTCTCGCCTTTCCCGGGCATCAAGGAGACTAATCTCAGGATATGTTCCAAGGGCCAGCAGTTTCTCCTTGCCATCATACCGGTACTTGAAGCGCCAATACTTTCCTCCATGCGGCATGACCAAGAGAAACAGGCCGTCACCGTCAAACAATTTCTTCTGTTTCGTTGACGGCTTAGAGGACCGTACCTTCACATCCGTCAGTGACATAAAGGGTTTCCTCCTCTTCTGGGGGTATCTGTTTTCCGTTGGGGGTATAAATGGCTAAAATATACCCCAATGTACCCCCGATGTTGTTGGATTGCATAGCACAGAAATGGACGATCAAGCAAGAAAAAACCCGCTATTTCTAACGGGTTTTGTTCTGCATCGGATTGTTTTGGATTATGTATTGGTGGAGGCGGCGGGAGTCGAACCCGCGTCCGGAAACCTTCCACTTCAGTTTCTCCGTGCGCATCCTCTGATTTGGTTTCGACCGTCACCCCTCCCAGAGGCAGGATGGGTGCGGGCTAGCCTGTTTAGATTTTCGCCCCCTTCCCCCCAGGCAGAGGAAGTCGGTTATCCTGCCTTTATGACGCCCTCATCCGACCCGGCAGGCGAACTCGGGAGGACGCTGGCCTATGCGGCCAGTGCGTAGTCGTAGTTGTTGGCGACTAAGTGTTTTCCTGCCTGTTTAACGAGGCCTGCAGGAACCTCGGCACGCTTCTGATAGCTTCAACGATCCCCGTCGAAACCGTGACGCCCCCATATTTGAATGTGGAAAGAACTGTCTTCTAGTATAGTCCTTATCCGCTCAGCGTCAAGCGGAATCCCGCTCCGGCCCGGCGGCGGGCATATCGGATCAGCCGGGACGGGGCAGCCCGGGCTCACTCCCGGCCCTTCTCCCGGTAACCCCGCTCCATGTCCCGCTTGTCCTCCCTGGCCCGGAGGTCGTCCCGCTTGTCGTAAAGCTTCTTCCCCCGTCCGACGCCCAGTTCCACCTTCACCTTTCCCTTCTTGAAATACATCCGCAGGGGCACGAGGGTGAGCCCCCTCTCCCGGGCCTTGCCGTAAAGCCGGCGGATTTCCTGTTTGTGGAGAAGGAGCTTCCGGGGCCGCAGCGGATCGTGGTTCCAGCGGTTGCCGAAGGTGTACGGGCTGATGTGCAGGTCGTAGAGGACCACCTCCCCGTTGTTCACGGAGGCGAAGCTGTCCTTCAGGTTGGCCCGGCCCTCCCGCAGGGACTTGACTTCCGTCCCCACCAGCGCGATCCCGGCCTCATAGGTTTCATCGATAAAATAATTCCGCCGCGCCTGCTTGTTGGTGCAGATGGACTTTTCGGCGGCTTCCGTTTTCTTGGCCATGGTTCCTCTGTTCCTCAGGGCCGGCCGGACGCCTGCCGCAGGCCCGCCCCGGGAAGATAGTCGGGCTTGACGTGCCGCATGGCCAGGTTGATGTTGTGGCGGATCTGCGGATTGTCCCGCTCCAGCCGGTTCAGGAGATCCTTGACGTACTGCCGCTTGGAGACACCGCTCGTGGGGCACCGGTTTTTCACGGCGGGAATGCCCTGCTCCCGGGCGTATTTCTTCACCAGCCCCTCTTCAAGGTAGGCCAGCGGACGGATGATGTGAAGCTTTCCGCCGAAGAATTCCTGCATCGGCATCATGGTGCTGATCTCGCGCCCGTAAAAAAGGTTGATGAGCAGTGTCTCGATGATGTCGTCCTGGTGGTGGGCGAAGGCGATCTTGTTGCAGCCACGCTCCTCGGCGATCTCGAAGATCCGTTTCCGCCGCAGCCGCGAGCAGAGGAAGCAGGGATTCTTCCGGTTGACGTCGCTGTGGGCCACGGGCCCGTAATCCGTCCTGTCGAGGACGTATTCGCAGCCCGTTTCCCGGAGCCAATGCTCCACGGCCTTGAGATCCTCGCCGCCCGGATCGAACCCCAGGTCGATGTGGACCGCCGTGAGCGCAAAGGGCGGCGTGAAGACCATGGGCGAATCCAGGAGATCCAGGAGGACGAGGCTGTCGGCCCCGCCGGAGACCCCCACGAGCACCCGGTCGCCCTCGTCGATCATTCCATATTCCAGGACGGCCCGCTCCAGCCACTTTTTCAGGTGGAGAAACAGCCGTGTTCTTTTCCTCTCTCTCGTCATGGTTCGATCCGATTCCGGCAATTCGCCCGGCCCCCCCGGCATCGCGAGGCCGACCGGAGTTCTCCCTCTATCCCAGATGGGCCTCCGAATCAAGCCCGTAGCCCCGGACGCCGCATCATTCCTTGATAACCGGGGCGGATTCGGGTACATAAGGACCGGCTCCGGCGGGAGCGGCAGCGCGCCTGGATGGACATCCGGAGCGGATTCATCGAATATTAATCTCTTCCCGAAGAAGAGACGAGGAGGAACTATGACGGAAATCATCAACGTACACGCCAGGGAGATCCTGGATTCAAGAGGCAACCCGACGGTGGAAGTGGAAGTCACGCTGTTCTCCGGCGAAACCGGCCGCGCGGCGGTTCCGTCCGGCGCATCCACCGGGGAGCACGAAATGCTGGAGCTCCGGGACGGCAACAAAAAGCGGTATCTCGGCAAGGGCGTGGAGAAGGCCGTGGCCAACGTGGTCAGCAAGATCGGACCCGAGATCATCGGCATGGACGCCCTGAGGCAGCGGGAAATCGACTACGCCATGATCGCCCTCGACGGCACCGAAAACAAGAGCGCCCTCGGGGCCAACGCCATCCTTGGTGTTTCCCTGGCCTGCGCCAAGGCGGCCGCGGCGTCGCTGGAACTCCCCCTGTACCGATACATCGGCGGGGTCGCCGCCAAGGACATTCCCGTCCCCATGATGAACATCATCAACGGCGGCCAGCACGCGGACAACAACGTGGACATCCAGGAATTCATGATCATGCCCATCGGGGCCAAGACCTTCAAGGAGGGGCTCCGGATCTCCGCGGAGGTCTTCCACACCCTCAAGGCGGTCCTGAAGGGCAAGGGATACAACACGGCTGTCGGGGACGAGGGTGGATTCGCCCCGAACCTGAAGTCCAACGAGGAGGCCCTGTCGCTCATCGTGGAGGCCATCACGAAGGCGAAGTACAAACCGGGGAAGGATGTTGCCATCGCCTTGGACGCGGCGGCCAGCTCCTTCTTCGAGAAGGGCATTTACAAGCTGGCGGCGGAAAAGAAGCCGAACAAGACGGCGGCGGAGATGGTCCGGTATTATGAGGACCTGGTGAAGAAGTACCCCATCGTCTCCATCGAGGACGGCCTGGACGAGAACGACTGGGACGGCTGGAAGTTGCTCACCGACGCCCTGGGGTCGACAGTCCAGATCGTCGGCGACGACATCTTCGTGACGAACAAGAAGCTCCTGGAGAAGGGGATCGGCCTGGGCGTGGCCAACTCGATCCTCATCAAGCTGAACCAGATCGGGTCGCTCACGGAAACCCTGGAGACCATCCAGACGGCGAAGGAGGCCGGCTACACCACCGTCGTCTCCCACCGGTCCGGGGAAACGGAAGACGCCTGCATGGCCGACGTGGCCGTGGCGGCCAACTGCGGACAGATCAAGAGCGGCTCCCTCTCCCGAAGCGAGCGGCTGGCCAAATACAACCAGCTGCTCCGGATCGAGGAGGATCTGGGCGAGATGGCCGTCTATCGCGGGAAAGGGGCGTTCTATTCCGTCCGGGGCTGATCCGGTTCCTGCGGAAATCCGTTTTTTGATGGGGAAATGAATCGAGGGCTCCGGGCGCACGGCACACTGTGTCCGGAGCTTTTTGCATGAAGGCGCTTGCCGAGCCCGCGGTGATCGTTCCGCTTCGCTGACAGGAACAGGGCATGGGACAGACAGGCGGCCGCAGCGGATTTTCTCTTTGGATGAGAACGGGGCCACGCCCCCGGTTTACAGAAACCGGAACAGGCGTCTCCGCAGCCCCTCCAAGGCCGTCCGGTTTTCCGAGATGCTCCAGTAGCGGACGGGGCGCTTCTCCCCTTTCACCGTCTCTTCCACTACGCTGATGATGCCCATGTCCTCCAGGAACCGGAGCGCGTTGGCATAGTTCGACTGGGATAGCGCCTCGGAGCGGCGAATTTCTCCCTTCTGGTACATCCTTTCTCCAAGCCCTCTGATTTTCTTGAGAAAATCCTTGTCCGGCAAACGCCCCTGGACAAGATAGGCGCACGCGCGGACGACCACCCAGTAGGACTCGATATAATTCCGGATCAGGCCCGCAAAGGGTACAAGATTCCTCTTCCCTTTTCCCTTCACCTCGATGGACGCAATGCCGCCCGCCTCGCCCCCGCCGATGGCGACCATGCCCTTCTGGGAAAGGTAAAACAGGACTTCCCGGATCTCCTCCAGGTCGTCCACCCGGTCGTCGAAGATAAACTCGTGGCGGAACATTTTCTTGAAGAACCGGTAGTCCTCCATGATCTCCTGGAGGCTGAGGACGTCCTCCCTGTGGAGCGCCACGGAGGCGGCCAGAAAGCTGGCGGGAACGAAGAAGTGCAGGATGTTGTTCTTGTAATATTCGAGGTTGAGCCGGTTTTCCTCGGGCAGAGAGTAAACCGCTTCCTCTCCCTCCTCCGGGAGATCCTCCTCGTCCCCGACCCGGGAGATGAGGTTGGACTCTTCAAACAGACCCAGGGCATTCGTCACGGCCTTGTTCATATCGCCGAAGGTCTCGGAAAACCGGACCTTCCGGGCCTGGAGGTAATCGCGGAAATGCCCCAGGACCTCCAGCAGGTCGTCCACGGAGATGCCGCGGCGGTCGGACCACAGAAATCCGGCCGACAGAAGTGAAAACGGGGTCACCACGGAGACCTTGTCGATGTTCAGCACGATCTCGTAGCCGATCTTCCGATACAGCCGCTGCCGCTCCTCCGTCGGCATGTCGTCGTATGTCTGCTCCTGGCTCTCCAGGTAGGATTTCATGAGGATGGGCTCGCCGATGTTCACGTAGACGTGGCCGAAGCGCTTCCGAAGGATCTTCCCGCTCTTGATCACGTCGGTGGCCCTCTCGTCCTGCTTCTGCTCGCCCCCCAGTTCCTTCAGGTAGGCCTTCTCCTCGACGATCCGGTCATAGCCGAGATAGACGGGGATGATCGCCAGGTCCTCGCAGGCGCCGCTGGCATAGGCCTGGATGATCATGGACAGGAGCCCGTAGCGGGGCATGATCATCTTCCCGGTGCGGCTGCGCCCCCCCTCGATGAAGAATTCGATGGGCAGACCCTCCTTGAGGAGGACATTGAGGTAGCCATTGAATACCTCGCCGTAGAGCTCGTTTCCCCGGAAGCTGCGGCGCAGGAAGAAAGCGCCGGACTTGCGGAAGACGGCGCCGAGGGGCCAGAAGAGCATGTTGGTCCCCGCGGCGATGAAGGGCATCTGGATGTTGTGTTTGTAGAAGACGTATGACAAAAGCAGATAGTCGATGTGGCTCCGATGACACGGCACGACGACGAAGGGCATCTTCTTGGAGAGATTCCGGACCTTCGTCATGCCGTCGCGGTCCACGATGACGCCGTCGTAGATGTTGTTCCACAGCCAGCCGAGCACCTTGTCCCACAGCTCGATGAACATCTCACTGTAGTTGGAGGCGATCTCGTTCAGGTAGCGTTTTGCCTCCTTGAGGGCTGACTCGTATCCCTTGCGGTTCTCGGCCCCCCGCTGTTCGATGGCCTGCTGCACCTTTTCGTCCTTCAGGACCAGGGAAATCATCTCCTGCCGGGACTTCAGGATCGGGCCCACCGTGGCGGTCTTTTCCTCGTCGATCCGCTCGATGAGATCGCCCCGGAGGCGGTCGATCATTTCTTCCCGGGACAGTTCCTGATTCTCCGCCAGAAACTCCCGAAGATTCACCGGTTTCGCACAGAGCAGAGAAGCCTTGTTGGAATAGCGGAAGAACGTGATCACCCGGCGCAGGGTCCCGGTTCCCTCCGTCTGTCCGAACAGGATGTTGATCAGGCTCTCCCGTTCCATGTCCCGGCGACGCCCGTAGGTAACCAGCGTGGGAAGGACCAGAACCGGACGATCCATCTCCCACTGGGCATAAAGAAGCTGGGAGAGGCCGTCTTCCACCTGCCTGTTCGGGGTCAGTTCGGACATGCCGAGGTGGACGATAACGGATTCGCCCCGGCGGACGGACTTGCGGACAAAGGCGCGGGGGAGCGGCTCGCTGCTCCGGCTCCGGGAAAGCGGGAGCAGGAGAAATGCCAGAATCGTCCGGAGGCACTTTCCGAACGGCTGCCAGAAGAGCATGTTTGTGTCATGGGCAAAGGACGGCCGGGGAAATCCGTGGGAGGCCGCCGCTTCCCGGATGATCAGGGTGTTGAGCTGGCTTTGCTGCTTGATGGCATAGACGACCACGCCTTCCGAGGCGGCTTTGGCGACCTCCTTCTCGGTTTCCTCGGGAACAAGCACCTTGGAAAGGACTTTTTTCAGCAGCAGAAGCAGGGAAATGCTGTCTTTCGCATACAGGCAGCCGCTGTACTGTTCTTCAAGACCGGAGAGCCAGGATTTGAGCATCTGAGAGAGGGACAAGGCCGGTGCCTCCTGAAGATTTGAAAGAAGTACGGGAGGTTCGACAAAACACCTCCCCGATTCACGTTATGATTCCCCGGCAGGGAACGCCTCCGGAAACCGCTTGCGCATATAGCCCTCGACATAGGGGCGGATCTCCGTGGCGGAGGAAAAGGAAAAAACCCGTTTCAGGAGCTTCCGGGCTTCTTTTTGCGTGGAGGCACGGATGATTCGCTTGACCCGCGGGATCGCCAGGGGGTTCATGCTCAACTCATCCAGGCCGAACCCCAGAAGGATGAGGGTGTAGAGGGGATCGCCCGCCATTTCGCCGCACATGGCCACGGGAATTCCCGCCCGGTGCCCGGCTTCCACCACCTGTCGGATGAGACGGAGAACAGCGGGGTGAAGCGGCTCGTACAGGTAGGAGACCCGCTCGTTGATCCGGTCGATGGCCAGGGCATATTGAATCAGGTCGTTCGTACCGATGCTGAAGAAGTCGGCCTCCCGGGCCAACGCGTCGGCGATGACGACGGCGGACGGGACTTCGATCATGACGCCGACGGGCATGTCCCGGCCGGCGGGAATCCCCTCCCGCGCGAGGTCCTCTTTCAGGTCCGCCAGAATCCGCTTCGCCTCTCTGATTTCCTCGATTCCGGACACCATGGGGATCAGGATCCGGACCTCTCCTTCGGCTCCGGCACGCAAAATGGCCCGCAACTGAGCCTTGAAGATATCCTCCTCCCGAAGGCAAAGGCGGATTGCCCGGAGCCCCATCTGGGGATTCATCTCCCTGGCCAGCTTCGGGTCGGAGAAGAATTTGTCCCCTCCCAGGTCCAGGGTCCGGATGGTGGCCCAGCGCAGTTCCTTCACCTCCAGCACCCGCCGGTAATTGGCCAGGTGGTCTTCTTCCGTCGGAAGCTGCTCCCGGTTGATGTACAGGAATTCCGTCCGGTACAGGCCGATTCCGTCGGCCCCATGGGTCACGGCCGAAGGGATTTCTTCGATGAACTCGATGTTGCAGCCGATGTCGACAGCATGCCCGTCTTCCGTGATTGCTGGCTGGCAGGCGTCGGCCAGAAGCTCCCGCCGCGCCACGTCATAGTCCCGTTTTTTCCCCTCGTAGCGGAACAGGATCTCCGGATCGGGATTGACAATGACCAGCCCGGCCAACCCGTCGATGATGACGTCGTCGTTGGTCTTCACGACGCGGGTGATCCTCTCCAGCCCCAGGACGGCCGGTATTGCCAGGGAGCGGGCCACAATGGCCGTATGGGACGTCTTGCTTCCCATGTCGATGGCAAATCCCTGGACCCGGTCGATTTTCATCTGGGCCGTGTCCGCAGGGGAAAGATCCATTGCGATGACGATGACCCCCTCATCCAGATCCGGCAGGGCCTCCCGGCGGCGTCCGCCCAGGTTCCGGAGAATCCTCTGGCCGGCGTACTGAATGTCGCTGAAACGGCCCCGGATGTATTCGTCCTCCACCTTGTCAAAGATTTCCCGGTACTTGTCGATGGCCATTCGCACGGCCCACTCGGCATTGACGCCCATGTTCCGGATGAACGAGGTAACCTGGGTGAGAAACGACCGGTCCTGCAGGAGCATGATGTGTACATCCAGGATGTACAGCGGGTCCATGCCCTCCAGCCGGCCCAGTTTGCGGCGGATCTCGCGGAGCTGCCGGATCGAAACCGCCACGGAATTACGAAATCGCTTGATTTCATGGGATATGTGACTTTTGTCCCGGAGCTTGTAAAGAGCCACCTGGGATTCCATGCGGTCGAAATGAAAGGCCTTGCCGATTGCAATGCCCGGGGATACAGCGACACCTCTCAGGACGGTTGTGTTTTTCTCCTGCTGGGATTTCATCGGATTACTCTTCGCCGAACCTTTCTTCGAAAAGACGCGCGATCTGCTCCACTGCCTCCGGCGCGTCTTCCCCCTCCGCACGAACCGTGAGAAAACTGCCCTGCGGGCACGCCAGGGTCAGGATTCCGAGGAGGCTTTTGGCATTCACCTCGTTGCCGTCCTTCTCGAAAAAAATCCTGGCCCGGAAATGTCCGGCAACAGATACCAGCTTGGCGGCCGCCCGGGCATGAAGGCCCAGTTTATTTGTGACCTCGAGGGTCCGGATCATGGTCATGACAATGCTTGCACAAACAGGAACAGTACGAACATACCATAAGGAATCAGCAACCGGGGCACTCCCCGGCGAATGAACCAGAAGACCGCCAGCAGGAAAGCCAGCGCCGATAAGTACCCAGCCGGCAATGACAATGCCGCATCCCGATACAGGGAAATCTTCGCCAGAATGGCCCCCAGCAGGGCCAGAGCAGCCAGCCCGGCCCAGCGGATCCAGGCCGTCCAGCGGGTCAAATCCAGTGTCTGGAAAAACTCAAAGGCCCAGCGCCCCCGCCCGTATCCCTCCCGGAATCCTTTCCAGCGGATCCACATGGACGGCACATTGTATAAACCCAGGAGAAACCAGGGTGCCGCCGACATCCCCACGGCGAGCAGGAGAACGCCCGTGACGGAGGACAGCGGCCGGAGCCCTCCCCAGAACAGCGGGTCCCCCAGGGCCGCATAAGGCCCCATAAGACCGTCCTTCAGGGCAACCGCTTCCGGTCCGGCAGAGGCCCCCTCCGTCTCCTCGATACGAATGACCGACCCAAGGATCGAGGGCGCCATGCAGGGATGTGTATGAAACCGCCTCAAATGACGGTCCAGACGTTCCGATACCTCCCTTCGTTCACGGCTCAACCAGCGAATCACCGGGATCATGGAAAAGGCAAATCCCAGATTCTGCATCCGCCAGTAATTGAACGACGCCTGAATGAGAAAGGATCGGACAAAAACCTGGATCAGGGGGGGGCGGGTCATGAACGTTTGGGCCTCGTCGTTTCCCTCTCGGATCAACAGGCGCCGTATCTACCATGATCAACCTTGAAAGTCAAACCATTCAAAGGGTTATTCCAGGTTGAGCAGGAGCGTTTCCAGGCGGAACCGGGAATTTTTCCTTGACAGTCCCTCCGTTATTTGTTAGCAAACCCAGCCTCGCGGAAATCAATCATCCCGGCCCACCCATTCGGGCCAACCGCGGAAATCAAAGGCAAAGGAAAGGAGTCTCGACCGTGATCTGTCAGACCGTCAAGTCGGGCACCGAGTGTTCCTTCATGTCCAAAAAGGGCTGCACCTTCACCGGTGGCAGCTGCCTGATCATTGCCGAACGGTGCAACGGCTGCAGCAAGGTGATCGAGGTTAACGGCGGCATTTACTGCCGGATTTATCCGGATCCGGCCGCCCGCTGGGCATACGGAATCTGCCCGACAGCTTCCCATGTTAAAAAGGAAGTCAAGGAAGTGGTGCAAAAGCTCAACCCACTGAAGGCCTCCAAGCGGTCCAAGAAAAAGTAGGGCAGCCCACGTCCAAGGCAATAAAAAAAAAGGCCGATCCGGACTCTGAAAGTTCGGATCGGCCTTTTTGCATTTCTGTGGAATGGAGAAATGCCGCCCTCCTTAATCCAATATGTCGCGGATCTGAGTCAGTCCCTCCTTGAGTTCCGCGAGCCGCGTGTCTTCCTGCCCGTTCATCCCAGCAGACTCGGCGGGCTCAACGGACTCGACAGGCCTTTCAGGATCATTCGCCGCCCGGGATTCTCCTCTGTTCTGCGAAGCGCCCTTCTTCATCCGCCGCAGTTGCGTCTTCGCCCCGGCAATGGTGAAACGCTCTTCGTACAGAAGATTCTTGATGATCAGAAGCTCCTCAACGTCCTTCCTTCGGTATCGCCTCTGATCCGATCTTGTGCGTTCCGGCCTGACGGTCCTAAACACCGACTCCCAGTAGCGGATCACGTAGGGCTCCACGCCCAGGATCCGGCTGACTTCTCCGATTCGGAAGTAGGCCTTGTCGGGAATCGTCTCGTGCATGTCCGGCACACAGGACGCTGCATCGCCGGCCGGGGTTCCCGGATGCCCGCGATCAGCCGTTGAGGGCCTTCCTCAGAACCTGGCTCGATTTGAAGGTCAGGACCCTCCGGGCGGTAATGGTGATCTCCGATCCCGTCTGGGGATTCCTTCCCCGGCGGGACTTCTTTTCCTTCACCATGAAATTACCGAATCCCGAGATTTTGATCTTCTCTCCCTTGGCCAGGGTTTCCTTCATGATTTCAAAGACGGATTCGACAATGCTGGCAGAATCCTTCTTGGAAAACCCGAGCTTCTCATAAACTTCCTGGATGATGTCGATTTTCGTCATTTCTGCCCTCCTACCCTGTAACCAAGAATGATGGCTTACCGAACCCTGGCGCCACTGGCCGCCATGATCCTCTCCACGATCCGGCTGTGAACTTCGTGAATCTCCTGATCGGTCAACGTCCGATCCGAGGCGCGGTAAGAAAACCTGAGGCCGAGGCTTTTCATTCCCTCGGGGATTCCCTTGCCGGCGTATACATCAAAAACATATATCTTTTCAAGCAATTCTTCTTTATTGCCGGCAGCCCAGCGGATCATGTCCCCGCTGGTTATCCCGGCGGCGACCAGGAAGGCCACATCGCGCGAACTGGAGGGGTAACGCGGGACTCCCCGAAACTTCAGGTCCCGCGAGGCGACTGCGGACAGGGCCTCGACATCCAGTTCAAACACCATGGCCCGGTTTTTCAGATCCAGGCGGTTCAGCACGTCGGGATGCACTTCTCCCAGGAAGCCCAGTCGAAGATCTCCCTGGAACAGGTCGCAGGAACGTCCCGGGTGAAGGAACGGCTCGGACGAACGCCCCCGGAAATCACCCTCCCGGATTCCCAATCCCTCGAGGACTCCCTCCAGACATCCCTTCATGTCGTAGAAGTCGGACTGAACGGACGTGAAGTGCCAGCGGTCTTCATATCGCCGGCCCGTGAGCAGCGCGCCGATGCGATCTCTTTCCTCGGGAAGCTCCTGACCTTCCTGGGGGTGAAATACTTTTCCAATCTCGAATATCTTCAGGTCCAGGGTCCCTGTATTGGCATTGTCCAGCATGGTCTTGAGCAGGCTCGGTACCAGTCCCGTTCTCATGACCGACTGGTCGTCCGTCAGGGGATTCATGATTCGAAGCATCCGGCGCCGGTAATCATCCGGATGGAGACCCAGGATATCCGCAGAGCGGGGCGAAACGAAGCTGTAGGTGATGATTTCCGAGTACCCGTAACCGTTCAGGAGGGCTCTGACCCTGTCCTCCACCAGCCGACGGACATCCGGAGCAAACGGAGCAACGGCGATGGCGGGCATCGTCACGGGGATCCGGTCATATCCGTGAAGCCGTGCCACCTCCTCGATGAGATCGATCTCCCGGGCAATGTCAACGCGACAGGACGGCGGCGTCACCAGATAAACTCCGGCGCGGCCTTCTTCGGGCCTCACCTTCATTTCCAGGGACTCCAGAATCGGCAGGATCTCCTTCTCCGTCAGGGACATTCCCAGAATATCGTTGACTCGTGCAACCCGCAGGGGGATGTCTCTCGCGATCTCGACCTCCATAGGATGGGTATCGATATAGCCCCGGCAGGATACGCCGTCCGCCAGATCCGCCATTAGACCGGCGGCGCGATCCAGCGCCTTCACGACGCCTTCCGGGTCGATTCCCCGTTCGAACCGGAACGCCGCGTCCGTTCCCATCCCGAGAAAGCGGGAGGAACGGCGGATCGAACCCGGCTGAAAATAAGCACTTTCGAGGAGAACCACGGACGTGTCTTCCTTGACCTCCGAGTTGAGGCCGCCCATGATCCCGGCAATGGCCACCGGCTTGACGCCGTCGCAGATCAGGAGGGTCCCGTCTTTCAGGACACGCTCTTTTTCATCGAGGGAGACGAAGACTTCGCCTTCCCGGGCCTTCCGGACAACGATGCGGCCTTCCTCCAGGAAACGGAAATCGAAGGCGTGAAGGGGTTGCCCCAGCTCGAGCATGACGAAATTGGTGATATCCACGACGTTGTTGATGGCTCTCAGACCGACGGCCTCCAGACGCTGGCGCATCCAGAGGGGGGAAGGCCGGATCGCCACGTTGCGGACAATGCGGGCCGTGTACTCGGGGCAGAGATCGGGATCCAAAATCGTGACGGAGGTAACGTCGGAGACCTTTTCATCGCTCTCCGGAACTGTGATGGACGGATAGCGCAGAGACTTGCCGGTGATGGCCGCTACCTCCCGCGCAATTCCGACAATGCTGAGGCAGTCGGAGCGGTTGGGCGTCACGCCCACGTCCAGGACCACGTCCGTAAGGTCCAGGGCCTTTTCGAGAGGCGTCCCCGGTATCAGATCCTCCGGGAGGACCATGATGCCCGTATTGTCGGACCCGATGCCCAGTTCTTCTTCGGAACAGAGCATGCCCTCGGAGACCTGTCCTCGGATTTTTGTCAGTTTGATCGTATAGCCGCCAGGGATGACGGCACCCACGGTGGCAAGCGGAACGAGGATTCCCTCCCGGACGTTCGGTGCGCCACAGACGATGGGGAGCGTCTCGTCCCCGATGCTGACCTCGCAGAGGGAGAGCTTGTCCGCATCGGGATGGCGCTTCGCGGAGACGATCCGGGCCACCACGACACCGCTGAAGTCGGCCCGCTTCTCCTCCAGGGCGTCGACTTCCAGGCCGGCCATGGTCAGGCACTCGGCGAGCTCCTGCGCCGGCAGATCAACATCTACATAATCTTTCAGCCACTTGAGGGAAACCTTCATCCGAACTGCTCCAGGAAGCGCCAGTCATTTTCGAAGAAGAGGCGGATGTCGTTGATGCCGTACTTGAGCATGGTCAATCGCTCCACCCCGAGACCGAACGCGAATCCCGTCACTTCTTCGGGATCATAGCCGACATTCTTGAAGACTTCCGGATCGACCATTCCCGATCCCAGGATCTCCAGCCAGCCACTCTGGCCGCAGACGCGGCAGCCTTCGCCGTGGCACATGACGCAGCGGATATCCACTTCGGCGCTGGGTTCGGTGAAGGGAAAGAAGCTGGGGCGAAACCGAAGGGACGTATCCTCCCCGAAAAACTGGGTCAGAAAGGAGGTGAGCACGCCCTTGAGGTCCCCGAGTGTGATATGGCGATCCACCAGCAGGCCTTCCACCTGATGGAACATCGGCGTATGAGACACGTCCGAATCGGGGCGGTAGACGCGGCCGGGGGAGAGAATCCGGACGGGCGGTTTCATCCGCTCCATGGTCCGGACCTGCACGGGTGATGTATGGGTCCTCAGGACGACGTTCCCTTCGACGTAGAAGGTGTCCTGCATATCCCTGGCGGGATGGTCCTTCGGGATGTTCAGGGCCTCGAAGTTGTAGTAGTCCGTCTCGACCTCCGGTCCTTCCACGATCGAGAAACCGAGACCGGAGAAGATGGAATAGATCTCCTGCCTGACCCGGGTGATGGGATGCAGCCGGCCCGGCAGAACCGCCCTTCCCGGGAGCGTAACGTCGATTTGTTCCTTGAGGAGCGCCTGCTCACGGCCGGAAGAAAGAATTTCCTGCAGAGCCCCTTCAATCCGTCCGTCCAGGGCCGTCTTGATCTCATTCAGGCGTTTGCCGAAGGCAGGCCGATCCGTCTCGGGTACGGAAGAGATGGTCCGCAAGAGACCCGTCAATAATCCTTTCCGTCCCAGATAACGGGTCCGGATCTCCAGAAGCCCTTCTTCCGATGAGGCTTTCTGAATCTCCGTTTCCGCCTGTATTCTAATCTCCTCCAGGTCGCCCGTCATGCCGCCGGAGTACCCTTAACCATAGTGACGATCCGTGAAAAGGCACCGGGATCGTGGATGGCCAGATCGGAAAGGATTTTTCGATCCAGGGCGATCCCCGCCTTGTGGACTCCGTCCATGAGCCGGCTGTATGTGATGCCGTTCATGCGGGCCGCGGCACTGATCCGGGCAATCCAGAGCACCCGAAACTCCCGTTTCCGTACCCGTCGGTCCCTGAAAGCATACTTCATGGCCCGGTTGACCGCCTCGGTGGCGGTTCTGAGGAGACGGCTCCGGGCACCGAAGTAGCCCTTGGCCATCTTGAATATCTTTCTTCTCTTTTTCTTTGCCGTCAGGCTGCGTTTGACTCTTGACATAATCTCCCTTCTCCTGATGCCGCTCTTTATTTCATCGTGGGAGCGGACGCCCCGGCCGGGGAATCCGTGATATGAATCGATGAATCCGGGATTTACAGATATGGCAACAGTGCCTTGATCGCCCTTTCGTTGGTCTTGTCCACCAGAGCGGATTTTCTCAGGTTCCGCTTCCGCTTGGCACTCTTCGTCGTCAGAATATGACTGGAATAGGCCTTGTTCCGCTTAACCCGGCCCGATCCGGTGAAACGAAATCGCTTGGCCGCTCCCCGGTGTGTCTTAAGTTTACTCATACCTCTTTCACCCCTTTTCCGTTCATTTTCCCTTATCGACCGTTCCGGCCTGTTTCTTCGGGGCCAGGAACATGGTCATATGCCGCCCTTCCAGCCTTGGAAACTGCTCCACGGTACCGATATCCACCAGCATGTTCCGAATTTGTTCCATGGTCCGGCGGGCATGGTCGGCATAGGCAATCTCACGGCCGCGGAACATCATGGTGATTTTTACCTTGTTCTGCTCTTCAAGGAATTTTCGGATATGGCGGATCTTGACCTGGAGATCATGTTCCTCCGTCTTCGGCCGCAATCTCATTTCCTTGATCTGGATCACGCTCGCGCTTTTCTTGGCGGTATGAAGTTTCTTGCTTTGCTGGTATCGAAACTTCCCGTAATCCATTACCTTGCAGACGGGTGGGTCGCCCTGGGGGGCCACCTCCACCAAGTCCAGTCCGGACTTCGCGGCAACTTCCAGAGCCTCCGCCAGCGTGATGATTCCCAACTGCTTCCCCTCGGCATCAATCACCCTGACCGATGCTGCACGGATCTCCCGGTTGATTCTCCAATCCTTTTGGATAGGCCACCTCCCTGTCTTGTCAGCCCTTGTTTACTGATACCGGGCACACAGTTCCTTCACCTGGCCGATGAAGGCGTCCACGTCCATGGGACCCAGATTCTTTCCGTCTCTCTGGCGGGGTGAAACCTTCCGCCCTTCCACTTCCCGGTCTCCGATGACGAGCATGAATGGAATTTTCTGGCTCTGCGCTTCCCGAACCTTGTATCCCAGTTTCTCGTTTCGGAAATCTTTTTCCACGCGGATGTCGGCATCGATTAACCGGCGGTAGACTTCTTCCCCAAAGGGGATCTGCTTGTCCGTCACCGTCTGGATGACCGCCTGAACGGGCGACAGCCAGACCGGGAAGGCGCCGGCATAATGCTCGATCAGAACCCCCATGAATCGCTCGATGGCGCCGAGGATCACCCGATGCAGCATGACCGGGCGGTGACGTTCGCCGTCCGGCCCGACGTAGGTCAGGTCGAAACGGTCAGGCAGCGTGAAATCGCACTGGATGGTGGCGCACTGCCATTTCCGCTTCAGAGCATCCTTCAGTTTGAAGTCGATTTTCGGCCCGTAGAAGGCTCCGTCTCCCTCATTGACGTCATAGGTCATCCGGTTGTCCTTGAGGGCCTGTTCCAGGGCGTTCGTCGCCATGTCCCAATCCTCGTCGGAACCGATGGATTTTGCAGGGCGTGTGCTCAGTTCGACCTCGTAATCGAAACCGAAGATTTTCATCGCATAGGCGACGAAATCTGCGATGTCCCGGATCTCCGAGTTCAACTGCTCCGGCATGCACAGGATGTGGGCATCGTCCTGGGTGAACTGGCGGACCCGCATCAGTCCGTGAAGGACTCCCGCCTTCTCGTGGCGGTGTACGGTCCCCAACTCAAAATACCGCAGGGGAAGGTCGCGGTAGCTGCGCACCTTCGACTTGTAGATCAGCATGTGGGAGAGGCAGTTCATGGGCTTGATGCCGTAGAGCTGGTTCTCCACTTCCGTGAAGTACATGTTCTCGCGGTAATGATCGAAATGTCCGGATCGCCGCCAGAGGTCCGCCTTGAGGATCTGCGGGCCCATGACCATATCGTAACCGCGCTTCAGATGCTCCTTGCGCTCCCATTCCTCGATAAGGTACCTGAGAAGCATGCCTTTCGGATGAAAGATTACAAGCCCCGCACCCGCTTCCTCGTTGACCTGGAAAAGGTCGAGTTCCCGGCCCAGGCGACGGTGATCCCGCTTGCGCGCTTCTTCGAGGACATGCAGGTACTCATCCAGCTCCACCTGCGTCGCGAACCCCGTGCCGTAGATCCTCTGGAGCATCTTATTGTGCTCATCGCCCCGCCAATAGGCACCCGCCACGTTCAGCAGCTTGAAAGCCTGAATCATCCCTGTGGATGGAATGTGGGGCCCCCGGCAGAGATCGACATAATCGCCCTGGCTGTAAAGGCTGACGGTCTCCACATCCGGCGGAAGATCTCGGATCAATTCCACTTTGTAGTTTTCGCCCTTCTTTTGAAACAAAGCGACGGCATCTTCCCTTCCGACTTCCTGCCGCACAAACGGCCGGTCCGACCGGGCGATCTCTTCCATGCGCGCCTCGATCTTTGTCAGATCTTCCGGCGTGAACGTTTCCGTGTAATCGAAATCGTAGTAGAATCCGTCCTCAATGGAGGGACCGATGCTGACCTGGACCCCCTGGAAGCTGTCCTGAACAGCTTGGGCCATGACGTGGGAAATGCTGTGACGAAGGATCCCAAGCCCTTCCCGCGAGTCGATTCCGATCACCTCCAGGGCTCCGTCTTCATTGAGGGAACGGCTCAAATCCAAGGCATTTCCCCCGAACCGAACGGCCACCGCCGACGGCACCAAGTCTTCCCGCCAGGAGGCCAGCACTTCCCGCGCCGTCACGCCTGCCGGACAGGTCTTCACCGATCCGTCAGGCAGACTTACTCGGATCTCGCTCATCGCTTCATCCATTTCATCGGGCTTGTATGCCTTTCGCAGCAAACTTTCTGCGAATTAAAGAAAGGGCATCATCAAGAAAATGCTGATGCCCTTTCCCTGAACCCAACCGGCACGGGAGAAGAGCTGTACCGGTGTATTTTCATGGTAGGCACGCAGGGATTTGAACCCTGGACATCCACCGCGTCAGGATGGCGCTCTCCCCCTGAGCTACGTGCCTGTGGGATTCCCTGATTCGAAGGCTGGTACTTTTACCAATTCGATTTTTCAAAGTCAAGGCAAATATAAAACAAAAGGTAATTAGTCCCATTTTGGCACAAGATCGCAGAGAAAAGTAGCAACTTGGTCGAAAATATCAGAGTTGCGATTATTATATCGAAACTCCAGTTCTTTCAAATAAAGAGGGAACTGTTCCTTGGAGA
>JABLXX010000016.1 GCA_013177825.1 Syntrophaceae bacterium | reverse complement strand
GGGTCCTGGTCGGATCCGCCGTGATGGTGGTCCTCCAGATGCTGTTTACCTACACACCCGTCATGAACCGGCTCTTCCAGACGGCTCCCATTTCCGCCCGTGACTGGGGGATGATCCTTCTCATCTCCTTCGGGATTTACCTGGCGATCGGCCTCGAAAAGAAGGCAAGAAACGCAGCGCGTTCCTGACGCGGAATCCGAAAGGAGCAATCCATGGGCAAGACAACAGACAACATGCTGGACGAGATCGGCGCCATCATCCGGACCGGCCTCGATGAGGACGGCACGCTCCACATCTTCAGGATCCTTGACGGCCCGGCCTATCCGAGGGAATTCCTGGAAGATATGACGCTCTACAGCGAGCTGCTCCCGCTGGGGCGCGAGCATCCTTTCACGTCGGAGCAACGCTGCCTTCACTTCCTGTGGGACGCCTTCGACCGGCTCCCCGTGTGCCTGGACGCGAATTTCGGGATCCTTTTCCGGAGGCTGATCGCGGAGCGCCTGTTCAAAAAGTGCGGTACCGGCTTCATTGCGGAAGAGAACTGCCGATTCAATTTCGGGCAGAACATTGAGGTAGGCGACTTCGTGTTTTTCAACCGGGGCGTCTTCGTGGATTCCAAGGGCGGCGTCACCATCGGCAATCATGTGGCGCTGACGGAAGACGTGCGCATCTTCACGCACAGCCACTCGGAGGCGTCGCACATCGTCCGGGAATACAAACCCGTGGTCATCCGGGATTACGCGAAAATCTATTCCGGTGCCGTCATTCTCCCCGGGGTCACCGTAGGCGAGCAGGCGATCGTGGCCTCACACTCCATGGTCGTCAAGGACGTTCCCGCCAACGCGCTCGTGGCGGGCATGCCCGCTCAGGTCGTCCGGATGCGGAAGACGGAGGGGAGGGAGGGAGAAGAATTGGACCACCTCTGGCTGTTCTGACGGGCGGCCGCTGAAAAGGGGCCGTCTGCTGCGTTTCTCTCGTCCTTCACCGCTCGACGTACCGAAAAGTACGACTCGCGGCTCCGGACTTCGAGGGCCTTGCATCCGACCCCTTTTGAGCGGCCTTCGAACGCCGCCGGAGTACGCCTCACTCCTCAGGACTTGCGCGCCTTGTCTGCGGGTTTTTTTCGAGGTCGTCAAAAAATAAATCTGACCTGTTTTCCGGGGTTCATTCCACCATTCCCTTTTCCCGCTTTTCCTCGTGGCGGAGGAAACGGCCCATGCCCGTCTTCAGGCGGCCGAATCCCATGGTCTCATAGAAGCCCTCCCGTCCCGGGCTGGCATAAAGGATGACGTTGCAATGGCCGACCTTTTCCAGGATCGTCTCCAGGATTTTTCGGCCCAGACCCCGGCCCTGGTGTTCCGGCGTCACCACCATGTCGTACACGGCCGCCTGGTAGGCCCCATCGGAAATGGCCCTTCCGAAGCCGATGATCCGCTCGCCCGAATAGACGAAAACGACCGCTTCGCTGTTTTCGAAGGCCCGGCGATGGCGGGCGTGGTCGTAAAACCCCATGCCTGCCTCCCGGAGAGCCTCCTGAACCTGATGCCAGTCAACTCCCTTGCAGTCTTCCCGAAACCTGTATTCCATCGCTGCCCCTCCCTCAAAGGCCGTGTATGCGATTTCCATGTCCCGGCCGTGATGCTCTGCCCGCGGATCTGCTGAGCGTCGCGAGCGGGCCGGATCATACTACATTCAAGACCCGAGCGGTAGCCGCCATTGCAGAGGCTGGGGAGCCTGTTTCGAGAAAAACCGGAAAAACGGTTGCGCGGCAGGGCCGATTGATATTATCAATGCCTGTCGGTTGCCTGTCTTCATTCTCATTCCAAGAATAAGGAGGCGGAGCATGGCCAGAAAGATCGCCTTCACGAACCAGAAGGGCGGGGTCGGCAAGACCACCGCCGCCCTCGGGCTCGCCGGCGGGCTGACCCGCCGGGGGAAGCGGGTCCTCCTGGTGGACCTGGACGCCCAGGGAAACGCCTCGGCCTCCCTGGGGCTGATCATCGAGGGAGACGGGCGCACCGTCAAGGATCTCCTGGCGGAAGGCGGGAATCCCAGGGAGTTCGTTGTTCCGACAGAAGAAGCGGACGTTTTGCCGGCCAACAACGCCCTCAAGGACATCGAGCCTCTTCTGCACCGGGACGACGGCGTACGGCGACTGAAGAAACTTCTTGCCCCCCTGGAACGATCCTATGACTTCATGCTCTACGACTGCCCGCCCAGCATCAACGTCTTCACGCGCAGCGCCCTGGCGGCGGCGGATGAGGTCATCGTCCCGGTGGAGGTGGGATTCTTCGCCATCCTGGGACTCAAACAGCTCCTGGAGGAAATCGAGGGGATCCGCAAGGAGTACAACCGCACCCTGAAGCTCCGGGGGGTCCTGCTCTCCAAGTTTGACCGGAGGACAGCCCTGTCCGACCAGATTCTGCAGGTTCTCCGGGACGACCTCGGAGATCGCCTGCTTCGCACGGCCATCCGGGTCAACATAGACTTGGTGAAGGCTCAGATCGCCCAGAAGAGCATCTATGAATACGGTCCCCGGTGTGCCGGGACGGAGGATTTCTGGGCCCTGACGGAGGAAATACTGAATGGCTAGGAAGAACGAGGAGCTGCTGAAGAAGCTGAGCGCCCTGAAACCGTCCACGCCGACACGAACACGGGGCGCAAAAGCGACAAAGGGAAAGACGTCGGACGGGCAGGAAACGGGGAGCGGAAAGAAAAAGACCGTCGGTCCGGCGGAGATCCGGAAAGCGAAACCGGCAGTCCCGGACGTGATGAAAAGGAAAGCTGCTTCCGGAATATCCGCCACAGCAGAGGGCAAAAAGCCGATACGACCAAAATCCTCAGGGGTGAAAGCGGCGGGAGTCGACAAAAAGCCGGAACCGGCGGAACCGATCCGGCAAAAGACGACGCCGGACACGAGGGTTCGTGAGTCCGGCAGCCGGTCGGAAGGGATGCCGTCCGCTCCTCCCGGAAAACCGGATGAGCCCTCGCCGGTGCAGCCGGAAAGTCCCCCGGCGACGGACCGCTGGAATGCTTGGAAGGCCGGATTCTTTCAGGCTGCTCCGACTGCCGGCTGGGGCGCCTTCGCGGAGGCGTCGAACGCGGCCTGTCAGGAAGCGTCACGTTTCCGGCAACTCTGGTTTAACGGCTGGATTCGCTATACCCGCCTCCTGATGGAGGTTGCGGATCTGAACTGGAAGGTCATGCTGGGCTTCGGACGGCCCCGGACGGGAGGACATTGATGGAATTACAGGGGTTCCAGAGGAAATATCTCCGCGGACTGGCCCACGGACTCAAGCCGTTGGTCCTGATCGGGCAGTCGGGCCTTACCGATGGCGTCCTCGCCGCCGTGGAGGGAGCTTTGGCGGAGCATGAACTGATCAAGGTCAAGTTCAACGATTTCAAAGAGAAAGACCGGAAGGGGGAGCTTGCCGCCCGAATCGGGACCGCTGCGGGAGCGGCGCTGGTCGGGCTCATCGGCCACACGGCTATCTTCTATCGCATGCAGACGGATCCGGCCCGGAGGCAAATCCAGCTTCCCCGCCGCGCTTCCTGACGGGAGAAGCCCGGAACCGCCGGCGGGCCCTCTCCGGTGGTTCGATTCGGTCCATCCCTTCGAAACTCTTCAAGTCTCACGGCTCGGCCGCGCGATATTTCGTTGACCTCCCCGTGGAAATCTGCTAATTAGTCCGCACCGATTCAGGAATCGGCCGATATTACAGGGAAACGTGTTGATTTTGTGATCGATCTTCACACCCATTCCATCTTCAGCGACGGTGAGCTGATCCCATCCGAAATGGCCCGGAGGGCTCAGGACAGGGGGTATTGCGCCCTCGCCATCACCGATCACGGGGACCATTCCAACCTGGATTTGATCGTTCCCCGCATGGCGAAGGTATGCCGGAAACTCTCGGATGCCTTGGGGATGCCCGTCATTCCGGGGATCGAGCTGACCCATGTCCCGCCGATGTATATCGCCGAACTGGTCCGGGAGGCCCGGGAACTGGGCGCCCGCCTCGTCGTCGTCCACGGGGAGACCATCGCCGAACCCGTCCTGCCGGGCACAAACCGGGCCGCCATCGAAGCGGCCGCGGATATCCTGGCCCATCCGGGCCTGATTTCCGAGGCCGAGGCCATGCTGGCAAAGGAGCGGGGGGTTTTCCTTGAAATCTCCGCCCGGAAGGGACACAGCCTCACGAACGGGCACGTCTCCGCCCTGGCCCGCCGATTCGAAGTTCCCCTGGTTCTTAATACGGACAGCCACGGCCCGCAGGATCTCATCACCCGCGAACAAGCCGTCCGGGTGGCCCTCGGGGCCGGCATGAACCGCGGGGAAGTAGAAACCATGATGAAAAATTCCGAGGAGCTGGTCCGGCGGGTAACCGCCTGGGGATCCTGATTCCGGCCGGGGCAGTGCCCCGCACCCGCCATCCCCCTCCCTGAGGTTTCAGCCCGCCCGAAGAAAACCGACATGAAAAAGAAAAAGACAACGAAGGCCAAGAAGTCCAAGCGTTCCAGCGGCTCGCTCAAGATCTGCCTCCTGACCTACCGCGGCAATCCGGCCAGCGGCGGACAGGGGGTTTACATCAAATACCTGAGCCGCGCTCTCCGGGACCTGGGGCACAAGGTGGACGTCATCTCGGGCCCTCCCTATCCGGAAGTGCCGGAGGGGATCACCCTTCACAAGCTCCCGGGCCTCGACCTGTACAACCCGGATCATCTCTTCCGTCCGGCCCGGTACCGGGATCTGCTGACCCCGGTCAATACGGTGGAATTCCTGGACATGTGCCTGGGCGGATTCCCCGAGCCCCGGACCTTCGGCACCCGGGTCCATCGCTGGTTCCGCGACCGGAAGCCGGCCTATGACATTGTCCACGACAACCAGTGCCTGTCCTGGGGCATCCTCGAGCTGGAAAAGCTAGGGTATCCGACGGTGGCGACGATCCACCACCCCATCACGGTGGACCGCGACACGGAGATCGAGGCCGCTCCCAACATGCTGAAGAGACTAAAGGTACGCCGCTGGTACACCTTTCTCGACATGCAGATCAAGGTCTCCCGGCTGTTCTCCCGGATCATCACCGTCTCCGAGTGTTCGAAGGGGGACATCAGCCATTCCTTCGGTGTGCCGGAAGACAGGTTCCGGGTGGTGCCCAACGGCATCAACATGGACTATTTCTATCCCGCCAACGGAAACGGGCGCCCGGAGAACACGATTCTCGTGACCAACAGCGCCGATACGCCCCTCAAGGGGTTGCGGTATCTCCTGGAGGCCGTCGATTCCCTCCGGCGACGCCGTCCGGTCAAGCTCACCGTCATCGGGGAGCCCAAGAAGGACGGGGCCATCGAGCGTCTGGTCCGGGACCTCCGGCTGGGGGACACGGTCACATTTACGGGCCGGATTGCCTGGGAGGACTTTGCCGGGTATTACGCCAAGGCCACGATGGCCGTCATCCCCTCGCTGTATGAGGGCTTCGGGATGCCAGCCGGCGAGGCGATGGCCTGCGGTGTGCCCGTCATCAGCACGACCGGCGGAGCGCTGCCGGAAGTGGTGGGCGACGCCGGCATCCTGGTGCCCCCGGCCGACCGGGAGGCCCTGGAGAAAGCCATCGAGGACCTCCTGGACAATCCGCGGAAGCGGGAAGAACTCGGCCGGGCGGGTCTGGAGCGCGTGAAAGGGGCCTTCACCTGGCGGCATGCCGCCCAGCAGGGCGTGGATGTCTACCGGGAGGCCATGGATGCTCACCGTCGACTTTGATCGCCTGAACCTGCGGCCGGGCATGAAAGTTCTCGATGCCGGCTGCGGAACGGGCCGTCATATCTGTGAGGCCTTCCGGCGGGCCGACATCGTCGCCGTGGGGCTCGATCTGAACGAGGATGACCTCCGCAAGGCCGGGGGCACGCTCTGGGTCATGAGCCAGGAAGGCGGATGCCGCGGCGACGTCATGGCCCTCAAGTCGGATGTGACGCGGCTGCCTTTTCCCGACGGGGCCTTCGACGTCGTCATCTGTTCGGAGGTGCTGGAGCATATTCCCGACAACCGGACGGCCGTGTCCGAGCTGATGCGGGTCCTCAAGCCGGGTGGAGACCTGGTGGTGAGCGTCCCCCGATGGCTTCCGGAGCGGATCTGCTGGGCCCTTTCGGAGGCCTATCACAACGAGCCGGGGGGCCACATCCGGATTTACCGGAGGCGGGAAATCCGGAGACTCCTGGAGGAGGCGGGCGCCACCTGCCGGGGGATCGACTATCGGCATGGTCTTCACGCCCCCTACTGGTGGCTCAAGTGCCTTGTGGGCCACAAACGCGAAGACTCGCAACCGGTGAATCTCTACAAGCGTTTTCTCGAGTGGGACATCATGGAAAAACCCAGGCTCACGGTCATCCTGGACCGGATGCTGAACCCGCTGATCGCCAAGAGCATCGTACTCTATCTGAAGAAGGGTTGCTGACATGGAGCGAACTATGACCCGTCCGGCCCTGAAGCCGGCCCTGAGACTGGATGTGGACGTAACCGCCGGGTTCATTGCCGGCGTGCAGAAGAAGAATGGAGAAATCCCCTGGTCCGTGGGCGGCAAGACGGACCCGTGGGATCATGTTGAAAGCGCCATGGGGCTTGTCGTGGCGGGACGCTTTGAGGAAGCGAAACGGGCCTACCGCTGGCTGGCGGATACGCAGCTCCCGGACGGAAGCTGGTGGTCCGGCATTCGGGACGGCGTCGTGGAGGACTCGACGAAGGACTCCAACTTTTCCTCCTACGTCGCCGTGGGCGTTTTCCACTACGGCCTCGTGACCGGGGACTGGGACACGGCCCTTTCCTTCTGGCCGATGGTCGAAGGCGGGATTGAATTCGCCTTGGACCTTCAGGCCCCGACGGGAGAGATCTACTGGGCGCGGAACAAGGAAGGCGTAGCCGATCCCATGGCCCTCCTGACCGGTTCCAGCTCGATTTTCATGAGCGTGAAATGTGCCCTGGCCATGGCGGAACGCCAGGGGCTGAAGAGGCCCGGTTGGGAGGAAGCCCTGAAAAGGCTCGGCCATGCCATCCTCTATAAACCGAACCGGTTCAACATGATCAAGTCCCGCTTTTCCATGGACTGGTACTATCCGGTCCTGTGCGGCGCCCTCAAGGGGCAGGATGCCCGCCGGCGCATCGACCGCTACTGGGAGCGATTCGTTGTTCCCGACTGGGGGGTCCGTTGCGTCTGCGACCGGCCCTGGGCGACGATGGCGGAGACGTCGGAACTGGTCCTGGCCCTGGATGCCGTCGGGGAGCATGAGCGGGCCAAGGCCGTCTTCAACTGGATCCTGGACAAGAAATATGACGACGGCTCCTACTGGATGGGGGTGACCTTTCCCGATGCCGTGATCTGGCCGGAGGAACGGACGGCGTGGACGGCGGCGGCGGTTCTCCTGGCCTATGATGCCCTCTGCGGACTGACCCCGGGAGGCCGCCTGTTCCGGCACGGTTTCTGGGAAAACGGGACCCCCCGCTGAGGGGTGGACCGGCGGCGGTCCGGAGGGGCCTGTGCTGAGAGAACACCGCCCGTACATCCTCAAGCGTCTGGACCAGGCTTTTCAGACCTGGTACGCAGGGTACTTCCTGCGTCCCCATTTCGATCACCTGGGCCGGGGGGGTACCTATATGAAGCCCTGGCATGTCGAGGTCTTCGGCGGGCCCATCACGCTCGGCGACTATGCCCACGTCATCGCCGCCCCCGACAGGAAAGTGCGCCTCACCGTCTGGTCCACCCTGGAGACGGGGGGCCGGATCCGGATCGGCGACTACTGTCTCCTGTGCCCCGGCGTGAGGATCTCCGCCGCCCGCGAAATCACCATCGGCGACAGCTGCATGATGGCCCACGGGGCCTACATTACCGACGCGGACTGGCACGGCCTCTATGACCGGGCCGATTCGGCCGAGGCCGTGGCGCCCGTGAGGCTCGGGAACAATGTCTGGATCGGAGACAGCGCCATCGTCTGCAAGGGCGTGACGATCGGCGACCACAGCGTCGTCGGCGCCGGCGCCGTGGTTACCCGGGACGTGCCTCCCTATACGGTGGTGGCGGGCAATCCCGCCGCGTTCGTAAAGGAGCTGGACCCCGCGCTGCCCATGAAGACGAGGGCAGACTGGATGGCCGATCCCCGGGGGCTGGCGGAGGAGTTCGCGATCATTGACCGGCACCATACGAAGGGCAATACCTGGGCCGGCTGGATCCGGTCCCTGCTGTTCCCTCGCCGGGGAGACTGACGAATCCGGCAGCGCCCGCCCGCGCGGCTGGACGGCCGGAACCGGGCGCGGGGGCCGTCACGGGAACCCCTTTCGGGGAGCAGATTCATCCCCCTGTGGGGAAGGGCCGCGAGGAACTCGTGAAAAATCGGTTATCGTGGAAGTCGAGCTAAGAAAGGGAATACAGATAAAATGAAAGTCGCCATCATCGCTCCGCCTTATCCCCTGGAGGAGGCGCCGGCGCCGCCCCTGGGGGTCAGCTATGTTGCCGCCGCCTTTGAGCGGGCCGGAGCGGAGGTCCGGATCTTCGACTATATCGTCAGCCGTTACACGCCGGAAAAACTGAAAGCCCAGCTTGACGCCTTCCAGCCCGACGCCGTGGGCGGCACGTCGGTAACCCTGAACTTTCCCGCGGCGGCGCAGATCGTCTCCGCCGTCAAGGAGCACAACCCGGACATCGTCACGATGATGGGGGGGCCCCATGTATCCTTCGATGCCGAGGGAACCCTGAACACCTATCCGGGCATCGACCTCATCGTACGCGGTGAGGGAGAGGACACGATCGCCGAACTCCTGCCCGCCCTCAAGGAGCGGAAGAAATGGAAGGATATTCTCGGGCTGTCCTTCCGCGACAACGGTTCCGTGACGGAGACCGGGACCCGGCCCTTCATCCCCGACCTGGACGACCTTCCCCTGCCGGCCCGCCATCTCCTGCCTTTGTCGCGCTACCAGGCCCTGGGTTATCCGGTGAGCATCATCACGAGCCGGGGCTGTCCCTATTCCTGCATCTTCTGCCAGGGCCGGCGGATGGTGGGGAAGAAGGTGCGGCAGCGGACGGCATCCCGGGTGGTGGATGAGATCGAGCACATCCTGTCCTACGGCATCGACCGGATCAACGTGGCCGATGACCTCTTTGTGTCGAACAAGAAGAAAGTGCGGGACGTCTGCGACGAGATCCGGCGGCGGGGGCTGAAATTCACCTGGAGCGCTTTCGCCCGCGTAAACACGGTGGATCCGGAGACCCTGGCGCTCATGCGCGACAACGGATGCGACAGCATCAGCTACGGCGTGGAGTCGGGAAACCAGGGAATGCTGGACATGATCCGGAAGGGCATCACCCTGGAGCAGGTGCGGAAGGCTGTAAAGATGTGCCTGGATGCCGGGATGGTTTGCCACACCTCGTTCATTGCCGGCCTGCCCGGGGAAACCATGGAGACATTGAAGGAGACCGACGCCTTCGCCCAGGGCCTCGGGGCCATGTACGGCTATCACATCCTGGCCCCGTTCCCCGGCACGACCGTCCGCGAGGAGGTCGATTCCTACGACCTGGAGATCCTGACCAGCGACTGGTCCCTCTACGATGCCAACCGGGCCGTGGCGCGGACATCCGCACTCGCCCCGGCGGACATCGAGCGCTTTGTGGCGGAATTCGAGGGAGCCATCGACGAGGAGTGGCAGCGGATGATCCGCGATTACCGCAACGGCACGGCCTCGCCCTACGCCCTCTTCCGGGTGGAGGGGCACTTCCGTACGCAACTGATCTTCAAAATCCTGGCCGGGGACCTGGTGGAGACCCTGGGGACCTTTCCCGCCGAAGGTGGCCCCAGTGACAGCCTGGCGGAGTTATGTCGCCGCATCCAGGCCGTGGCCGACGAAGGCCTGCCGCTGGTGGAAAAGGTGATCGGCGAGTTCGTCGGCAAGGGATTCCTGAAGGTGGAGCGGCAGGGAGACCGCTACCGGTGGTTCTGGACTCACAACAACCGGGTGGATCATCTGTAGAGATGACAGGTCAGGGGAGCGGATTTCAAATCCGCTCCTCCTTTTCTTTCTTTTTGCATCGTGGCGCGGGGGCTGTCACGGGGGCTCCCGCCGTCGCGGAGAATTTCCCGCGGAGTGCATTGTCCGACCGAGCGGCCGTCCGGGTGGAAAATTCTCCTAATCGCTCCTCTGGGAACCCCCGGCCGCGCCCCCGCGAACGTCGGTCGGGGAGGGGGCTTCCCGGAGCGCGAATAGAGGCTTTTTCGGGGTACCCTGTCGTCGCAGCGCAGCGCCCGCAAAGTCATCTGTCTGAGCGCCGCCAGGCGCGAGTTATGACTTTGCAGCGGAGCGAGACGCTGCAGGGTCGAAAAAACTCTTCTGAGCGCGAGGGAAGCCTCCCTGCCACGCAAGTTGGCCTTTCATCCGCTCCTGATTGAAAAAGAAAAATGGAAAGGGGAGCGGATTTGAAATCCGCCCCCCGCTTTCTCGCCTTGTACCATCACTTCATCCGCGCCTGTTGCTCCGGCGCCAGATCCCCTGAGCCTCGGCGGCCCTGATCAGCTCCTCCCGCGTGTCGGGATGGGCGATGCCGACAAGCCCCTCCGCCCGTTCCCAGAGAGATTTGCCTTTCAGATTCACCTTCCCGTATTCCGTGACGATGTAGTGAACGATGCTCCGGGAGTCCGTGACGATGCCTCCCACCTGGAGGGTCGGAACAATCCGGGACTTCGTGGAGCCGTCCTTGCCCTTGTAGCTGGAGGGGAGGCAGATGATGGACTTGCCGCCCTTCGACTCATAACCGGCGAGGACGAAATCGAGCTGCCCGCCGGTGCCGCTGATCTGGCGGATGCCCGAGGACTCTGAGCAGGCCTGTCCGTAGAGGTCCACCTCGACGGCGTTGTTGATCGTGATCAGGTTGTCGTTCAGGGCGGCGACGGCGGGCTTGTTCGTGTAGTTGACAGGATAGATGGCGCACTGGGGGTTGTCGTCGATGAAATCATAGAGGATCTGCGTTCCCAGGGCGAAGGTGTAGACCATCTTGTAAGGATCGATGCCCTTCTTGCATCCCGTGATCTTGCCGGCGTCGGCCATGTGGACGTAAGCGTCGACGAGCATCTCCGTATGGCAGCCCAGGTTTTTCAGGTCCGAATCGGCGATCATCATGCCCACGGCATTGGGCATGCCGCCGATGCCGAGCTGGATGCAGCAGCCGTCTTTCATCTCCTCCAGAATATGGCGCGCCACCTTCTGGTCGATCTCCGTGGCCGGAGGCGAAGGCAGCTGCGTCAGGGGCGGGTTTTCTCCCTCGACAATGAAATCCACTTCGCTGATGTGGATTCCCTCTTCGTATCCGCCCAGGCAGCGGGGCATCTTTTCGTTCACTTCCACGATCACCGTTTTCGCGCGCTCACAGGACGCCTTGGTGAAGGAGTTCTGGGGCCCGAAATTGAAATAGCCGTGCTTGTCCATCGGGGTTACCTGGAGCATGACTACGGCGAGATCGTCGATTTCCTCCCGCACGTAGCGGGGGACCTCCGAATACTTGATGGGGATGTAGTAGACCGGTACGCCCTTGTCGGCGAACTTCCGGTCGGCCCCTGAATAATGCCAGCTGTGCCAGGTGAAGTGTTCCCCCGTCGGGTCCGCCTGAAGCACCTCCGGGAGGTAGGCCGTGACGGTGCTCCTGATCTTGACGTCCCTCAGCTCGCCTTTCCGATTGGCCAGGGCCTTGTCGAGGGCCCTGGGCATCCCGGTGAATTCCCCGTATTCGACCCAGTCGCCCGAACGGATAACCTGAACCGCCCGCTCTGCAGTAACCCGTTTCCCTTTGTATTCTTCCATCCGTTCCATCTGCACCCCTCCTTACACTTGTGCTCATGGATTCATGAAAAACGACCGCCTCCGGAAGCCCCATCTTCACGGAAGAAGCACTCCCCGCATACAAGTCTTTGTCCTGTAAGGGATAAAGGGGGGCAAGGCAATATAATAAGGATGAATATAATGTGTAAGGTTAATGCTTATAGTTAAGACAGGGAGCCCAGGTAGGAGCGGAGATTGCTCTTCTGGCGGGTGAGGCCCAGCTTGTTCCGGATGTGGCTGCGGTGCAGGGAGACGGCGCCGGGGCAGACGCCCATCAGGTCGGCGATTTCTTTGGTGGTCTTGCCTTCCTTGACGAGATTCGCCACCTGCAGTTCCTTCGGCGTCAGGTTCAGATGACGTGACGACAGGCGGTGCGAGAATGGCGAGATGATGTTCGCGAGGTTTGATTCGAGAACGTCCAGCAGGGCCAGGTCGCGCTCCCCCGTCCGGCCGCGCCGGAGCTTTCCCAGGTAGGGCAGGACCAGGGCCTTGAAGTTGGACAGGACTTTTTCCTCCAGTTCTGTCCGATCATCCTCCCGTTGCTTCAAGAGAACCTTGAGGGCCGTGTTGACCTCCTCGAGGCTCCGGGACTTCCGCTGCACCTCCTGCTCACGCTTCCGGAGGGCCGCCTCGGAGCGTTTCTGTTCCGTGATGTCGGCGAAGGAGGCGACGCTCTTCATCGTTCCCGGGATCATGGCGATGGTGATGATGACGTTTTTCCACTTTCCCTGCCGGTCGGCGAACACGAACTCATAGTTCCGGGGGGCCGCCAAAGGATCGATCCTCCGGACCCGGTGATACTCGAGCATCCGGGGGAGGTCCCGGGGGGTAACGAACTCCGTCCACTTGCGTTTCCCTTCCCAGTAATCCTTCGGCGCCCCCGAGAGTCGCTCGAACTCGGAATTGACCAGGGAGAGGGTCATGTCCTCCTCGATGATGATCGTCGCCGTGCCGGTTGTCTCGAAGATCGTGCGGTAGAGGGTTTCGGACTCCCGGATTTTCTGTGCTGCCAGTTTCTGTTCCGTGATGTCGGCGAAGGAGGCGACGCTCTTCATCGTCCCCGGAATCATCCCTACGGTCAGGCTCACGTCCCGCAGCCGCCCGGCGCTGTCGACGAAGACGAACTCGTAGTTCCGCGGCGGCGCCGCGGGATCCCGGCGCCGGAGAAAGTGGTAGGCCCGCATCCGCTCGACGTCCCCGGGGGCGACGAATTCCGTCCAGCTTTTCCGCGACTCCCATTCCTCCCGCGCATATCCCGACAGCCGGACAAATTCCTCGTTGACCAGGGAGATGGTCGTGTCCTCCTCGATGATGATCGTCGCTGTCCCTGTGTGCTCGAAGATGGCCCGGTACAGGTTTTCCCTCTCCCGGAGGCGCTCTTCCGCCAGCTTGAGCTCCGTGATGTCCATGCAGTTGCCCAGAATGGCCGGCCGGCCTCCGTAGGTGATGGAGGTGACGGTCTCCATGATCCAGCGGGTTTCTCCCGTCTTTGTGATGATCCGGAAAACGTGCGGCGCCGTCCGCTTCCCCCGGAGCATGTCGCGGGCGTTCCTTTTCACGTCTTCCTTGTCGTCGGGGTGAATCACGGCATCGGCATTCTTCTGCAGGAGTTCTTCCGTGGTGTAGGAGGCGTAGGAGGCGGCATTGGCGTTCACGTTGCAGAACCGCCCGTCCTGAACAACATAGATCCCGGCGAAGGATTTCTGGGAAATGGTCCGGTAGATCTCTTCGCTCTCCCGGAGCTGCTCTTCCACGATCCGGTAGCGGGCGAGGTTCTTCTCCAGTTCGGAAATCCGCTGCCGCAGGAGTTCGTTCCGCTCCCGGAGGCCCGGTTCCTTCCGTTCCTCTCCACTCACGGTCGGAACCTCTCCCAGGCGGCCGCGGCGGCGGAGGTCATGGTCCCGCAGGGGGCCCGCCGGAGGATGCCCAGCGTTCCCGTCACGGGCAGCGCCTCGAAGAGGCCCGAGGCGAGGGCGAGGTTGTAGATGCACCAGGGGGCCTGGCCTCCCTTGGCGGGATCGGGGAAGAGGTCGTGAATGGCGAGATAACCGCCCGGAATCAGGTGGGAGACCCAGGAGTTGTAGTCGGTGAAGGCAGCCTCGAAGGTATGGCCGCCGTCGATGAAGACGAGGGCGAGAGGGCTTCGCCATTGTGCGGCGACCTCGGCGGAACGGCCGACGATGGGGATGACCGTTCCGATCAGGGAAAGCTCCTCCAGGGTCCGGCGGAATAGGGGAAAGGTGTCGATCCGTCCGGTTTTCGGATCCAGAAGATCCGGATCGAAATACGCCTCCCCGGGCTGCTGCTCCTCCGAGCCCCGGTGGTGGTCGATGGAATAGAGCACGCCGCCCCCTTCCCGGCACCCCAGGCCCAGGTAGGCGGCGGAGAGGCCACAGTAGCTTCCGATCTCCAGGCAGGCTCCCAGGCGGCTGGCCTCCCGGGCCAGATCGTAGAGCCGGGCCGCCTCCTCCTCCGCCAAGAATCCCTTGAAAGTGCGATCGCGAAGATCCCGGAAATCCATGTCCGCTCCCCCTTTCTTGTTCGCCGCCTTTCCTACCACACCTTTCGCCGCCGGGACAACCCGGATCGGGGGCGGGGCCGATTGAAGGATGCAAAAAAGGCGGCCCTGGGGCCGCCTTTTCTTGTCCGGTTACACCGGAAAATGGGACTGTTGTGCGCGGAATCAATACCGGCCGCGTCCGCCACCGCCACCGCCACCCCGGTAACCGCCACCGCCGCCGCCGGGCCGTCCGCCGCCGCCTCGATAGCCGCCGCCTCCCGGTCTCCCTCCGCCTTCGTCCTTCCGCGGTTTGGCCTCGCTGACGGTCAGCGTTTTACCGTCGAGCTGGCCGCCGTTGAAGCGGGCGATGGCTTCCTTGGCCTCCTCGGGGGTCTCCATCTCCACAAAACCGAAGCCCTTCGAGTAGCCTGTGTACCGATCCTTGATGATCGTGATGGAGACGATTTTCCCAACCTCGCCGAAGTTGGACTTCAGGTCGTCTTCCGTGACGTTCTGCGTCAGGTTTCCTACATACAGTTTTTTGCTCATGCGATTTCCCCTTTCGTGGGTACCCGCCCTGCAACGAAAAAGAGGCGCTCCTTCGAAAACGGGGATGCGCCTCTCCCGAAATCGGTCATTACAGGGCTTTGACGTTGGCCGCCGCGAGGCCCTTGCGGCCCTTCTCAATGTCGAACGAGACCCGCTGTCCCTCCTGCAGGGTCTTGAATCCGCTGTCCTGGATGGCGCTGAAGTGAACGAAAATGTCTTCCCCCTCGTCCGTCTGGATGAATCCGAAGCCTTTCTTCTCGTTGAACCACTTCACCTTTCCTTCTGGCATGGTCTGACTTCCTCCTTTCCCGGATTTGTCAAAGTCGGATAGTGACCGCGGCAGAAAGAAAAACCGCCAAGACCCTTGGGGTCCGCGGCGGTCTACCTTGCACCTCAACACTGTCTGTACCCAACTTGATCTGCGAAAGAGACGGAACCCCCTCGGGATGTTCCAAACATTTTGGATGCTACTCGCTTCCAGAAGAAAAAGCAAGCCGTTTGCCGGATTATGGCGACTCTCCCGTTGTTTGCGGGTGTCCGGTCGGCGCAGGGAGGACGCTTCGCCGGGAGCCGGGCGTTGCGTTACTGCTGCCGGCTATTCACGGCGCCTTCTACGGTTCCGCTGTCCTGGCCCGTGCTGTCAGGCGGAGGCTGGGAGGACCGGAAGGGTTCCGAAGGCGCGGATGTCCCGGACGCCGCCTGGGGAGCGGGCGATGATCCCGCTGTCGAAGTGCTGCCTCCGGAGGTTCGGGAAGCGCCGGATGCGTCCGCGGCCGTTGCGGCTGTCTTTGGCGGGGCGCCGGTCGCGGCTTGGCTGGCATCAGGCGGCCGGCTGACGGGGGCGGCGCCGGGGACCGGTGCGAGGGTGGCGTTCCCACCGGCGGTTTCGGAGGCGGGAGCCGGGTCCTGGAGACGGGTGGTCTTCACCCGCCGCTGTTTCTTCGGGGTTTCCTCCGGGGGCATGTTGGAGATGTGCAGAACGCCGTCTTCGTCGGTCCACTGGTAGTAGTCGGCGCCGGCGGCAACGGCCGGCCACAGCGCCAGCAGGACAATCGCCGGGGCCAGAAGGACGGCGAAATGACGCATGATTCTCATGAATTGTTTCGGATTCATGGCTTCACCTCTTCTCGTTTCGTTGCCTCCCGTCACCGGACGTCCTTACCGGCGCTGGACATGGAGAGGGAACAGTGGCGAACGCCCCGGATGGCCTTCAGACGGTCCGTCAGGTCCTGGATGCTCCCCGCTTTCCCGCGTACGGCGACGATCTCCAGGCAGTTGTCGTGATCCAGGTGGACGTGCTGGGTAGAGATGATGAGCCCCTGATAATCGTGCTGGATGTCGGTGATGCGGTTCAGCAGGTCCCGCTGATGATGGTCGAAGAGGAACGTGACGGCTCCGGCCACTTCGAGGTCTTCCGCCCATGTCTTCTTTACCAGCTCCTGACGGATGAGGTCTCGCAGGGCCTCGGAACGGTTGGTGTAACGCCGCTCCCGGATCAGGTTGTCAAACTTGTCGAGGAGACTCTTTTCAAGGGAAACTCCGAAGCGGACCAGTTCGGACATAGCGGGACCCTCCCACGTTGTTTTGCATCGTTGTATCAGGCAAAAGCCTTTCATGTCAATGTGATATGGGGTACCGCCGGAGGCCCGGCATCGGGAAGAGGCTCCGATCAACAAAGCGGCTGTGATGCATCAACAATGGAAGCGGGGTCCCTCCGGCCGGGGACGTCTTGCCGGGAGACGCGGGAAATGGCGATCCTTCCGGCCGACTCGCCGCATTTCTTTTCCGGCTCCACGGGTGGGACGGCCGGATGCAAGAAGAACGATGCCGTCTCTTCAGCAGATTCTGGGGACCAACTCCCCCGTGGGAAGGTCGACGACCCGGGAGCCGCCCACGGCGGTACGGAGGATCAGCCGTCCCTTTCGAGTCTCCCCGACGGCCCCGATGACCGCCGCATCCCGGCCCAGGGGGTGTCCTTTCATGGCCGTGAGAACGCGCTCCGCCTCTTCCACCGGGCAGAATAGGGCCATCTTCCCCTCGTTCGCCAGGAAGAGCGGGTCCAGTCCGAGGATTTCGCACACGCCGCGGACCTCTTCGCGGATCGGCAGGCTCTGTTCTTCGATCGTGATTTCCAGGCCGGACTGGCCGGCAATCTCCGCCAGAATGGCCCCCAGCCCCCCGCGCGTGGCATCGCGCATGCAATGGACCCGGGGGCTGGCGTCGAGGGCCGCCGCGACGAGTCCGTTCAGGGACGCCGAGTCGGACAGGATCGCTGTGCGGAGCCCCAGGTCCCGGCGGGCGCTCAAGACCGCGGCTCCGTGGTCGCCGAGAAACCCGCTCAGGATCACGGTGTCTCCCGGGGCGATGCTTTGGACCGAAAGGGGTGCGGGATAGCGGACGACGCCGATCCCGGAAGTGTTGATGAAGATCCCGTCGGCGGCACCCCGGGGGACGACCTTGGTGTCTCCGGTGACGACCCGGACCCCGGCCTTTTCGGCGGCTTCCGCCATGGAGCGGACGATCCGGTCCAGGTCCGCCAGGGGGAAACCCTCCTCCAGGATATAGGCGGCGCTCAGGAACAGGGGCGTTGCGCCGCAGACGGCCAGGTCGTTCACGGTGCCGTGGACGGCAAGGGAGCCGATGTCGCCGCCGGGAAAGAAGGGTGGCTGGACCACGTAAGAGTCGGTCGTCAGGCAGATCTTCGCTCCGTCGATTTCGGCAATGGCGCTGTCCTCCAGCTTTTCCAGCCAGGGGTTCCGGAAGAGGGGAACGAACCGTTCGGCGATCAGTTCGTGCGACAGCAGGCCGCCCCCGCCGTGCTCCAGCAGGATCCGGTCGTTGCTCATGTTTCGTGCCTCCGTGATGTTTATTTCTGCTCTGCTTCGTTCAGGGCCTGTGCGGCGGCAATGACGGCCTGGCCGAGGGCGATCCCGCCGTCGTTGGCCGGCGCCAGGCGGTGTCGCAGGACCTCGATACCGGCCCCTTCCAGGGATGCCGTGCATTCCTCCAGAAGCCGGCGGTTCTGGAAGCACCCGCCGCTCAGGGCCGCCGTATTCAGTCCGGTTGTTTCACGGATGCGCCCGGCCAGGGCCGTAAAGGACACGGCCAGGGTGCTGTGAAACGCCGCCGCCAGCGCCGCCGGGCTTACTCCCCGGGAAAGAAGGTCCACCAGTTCCCGGACCGCCGGGAAGAGATCCAGGACGAACGCACCGTTTTCTTCTCCCACGGCAAAGGCCAGAAGCCGCCCTTTTTCCTGCCCGGCCAAGGCCTCCAGCTCCATCGCCGCCTGACCCTCGAAGCTGACCCGACGGCGGGGCCCCAGAAGGGCCGAAACGCCGTCGAAGACCCTCCCGAGACTGGTCGTCCTGATGCCGGCCAGGCCGCTGTCCATGATCCGCTCCAGCAGTTCCGGTGATGTGTCTTCCGGCAGGATGCCGGCCCGCCGGGCCGCCTCGGGCCAGGAGGAACCGAAGGCCTCCCTCATCAGGCTGGCGGCGGTGCGCCAGGGCTCCCGGATCGCCTTTTCGCCCCCGGGCAGGGAGAAGGGCTTCAGGTGCCCGGCGCGGGTGAAGTCCGTTTCCGTGGCCACCAGGAACTCGCCTCCCCAGGCCTGGCCGTCGGCGCCGTATCCCGTACCGTCCATGGCGAGGCCGATCACCGGGCCATCGGCGCGGTTTTCCGCCAGGCAGCTCACGATGTGGGCGTGATGGTGCTGGACCCGGTAGACCTGCCGGTCCGCGAGGCCGGCGGCAATGCGGGACGTGTAGTATCCGGGATGGAGATCGCAGGCGATCCGAACCGGGTCGCATTCGGTGATCCGTTGGACGAGGGCGATGCTCTCCTCGTGAAAATCCCTCGCCTGGGGCGTTTCCAGGTCGCCGATGTGAGGGCTCAGAAAGGCGGCGTCTTCCCGGATGATGCAGACGGTGGCCTTGACCTGGGGGCCCAGGGCCAGGACGGGGGGGTATCTCCTCCGGAGCGCTACGGCCCGGGGAGCGTAACCCCGGGCGCGCCGCATAATGGCGGGGCCGCCGGCGGCGACCATTGCGATGGAGTCGTCGCACCGGACCAGGATGTCCCGGTCGTGGACGAGGAAGAAATCGGCGATTCCCCGGAGTCGCGCCAGGGCCTCCCGGTTGCCGATGCAGATGGGTTCGTCGGTCTGGTTGCCGCTCGTCATGACGAGGGCAGGGAAGGCCCCCTTCAGGAGCAGGTGCTGAAGGGGTGTGGAGGGGAGCATGATCCCCAGGGTGGCCATGCCCGGCGCCACCGACGGTGCCAGGGGGATGCCCGGGCGTTTCGGGACCAGGACGATGGGCCGCTCGGGGGAGGTGAGAAGCTTTTCCTCCTCCGGCCTCAGGTCCGCCAGGCGGCGGGCCGCCATGAGGTCCCGGACGAGGATCGCCAGGGGCTTCTCCTCGCGGTATTTTCTCAGCCGGAGCCGGGCGACGGCCTCCTCGTTTTCCCCGTCGACGCCCAGGTGAAATCCTCCCAATCCCTTCACGGCCAAGATGCGGCCGTCCTTCAGAAGGTCGATGGCCCGCTCGATCTCGTTCCCGGAGGCAACGGGATTCCCTTCGCCGTCCAGGAGCCGGAGAGCCGGCCCGCAGGCGGCGCAGGCGTTGGGCTCCGCGTGGAACCGGCGATCGAGCGGGTCCTCGTATTCCCGGCGGCAGGAGGGGCAGAGGGGAAAACAGGCCATGGAGGTGTTTTCCCGGTCATAGGGGATGTCCCTGATGATGGTCAGCCGCGGGCCGCAGTCGGTGCAGTTGATGAAGGGGTAGCGGTATCGGCGGTCCCGGGGGTCGTCCAGCTCCGCCAGGCATGCTGGGCAGGGGGCCACGTCCGGGGACAGGCGGACGTCCGCCTTCCCGGCGTCCGCGCTGGGGGCGATCCGGAAGTCGCCGTCCATCCGGAGGGGCACTTCGGCGGACGAAACGGAAGTGACGTCCGCCAGCGGGGGCAGGGCCTCGAGAACGTCCGCGCCGAACCGGCGGACCGCCTCCGGGCGACCCTCCACCTCGACGATCACCCCGTCGGTGCGGTTCTGGACGAACCCCACCAGGGACCGCTCCCGTGCCAGCCGGTAGATGAAGGGACGAAACCCCACGCCCTGGACGATGCCGGCGAAATGCCAGGCGAGACGCATCGCTGCGGGCGCCCGGGCGGCGCTCCGGCCGGACAGCGGAATGCTTATTCCGCCCGCCGGCTTTCCATCCGCTTGGTGAGCCACGCGATCCACCCCTCCAGACCTTCCCCGGTCTTGCAGGACACCTCGAAGATCTCGATCCCGGGATTGAGGGCCCGGGCGTCCCGGCGGGCCTTGGCGAGGTCGAAATCGACGTACGGGAGGAGATCGATCTTGTTGATGAGCAGAACGGACGCCTCCTGGAACATCAGGGGATACTTGGCCGGTTTGTCGGCGCCCTCGGGGACGCTCAGGATCATGACCTTGTCGTTTTCCCCGATCCGGAACTCCGCCGGACAGACGAGGTTGCCCACGTTTTCCACGATCAGGAGGTCCGTCTCGTCGAGGTTCAGGTCCGCCAGGGCCTCCCGGACCATGTTGCCGTCCAGGTGGCATCCCCCGCCGGTGTTGATCTGCACCGCCGGGATGCCCAGGGCGGCCACGCGGTCGGCGTCGAAGGTGTCCTGGATGTCCCCCTCGATCACGGCGATTCGGGCCCGCTCCCGCAGGGCCATGATGGTCCGCTCCACCAGGGATGTCTTGCCGGCCCCGGGGGAACTCATCAGGTTCATGACGTAAAGGTTTTTCTCGTCGAAAAGCGCCCGGTTTCCATTGGCGATCCGGTCGTTGGCGTCGAGGACGTTCTGGACGACTCTGACTTTCATGAAATTCCTCCCGTTGCTCAGGAATATTTGAAGTGCGCCGCGCAGGTCCCCTCGGAGGAGACCATGCAGGGACCCACGGGCTGCGAGGGCGTGCAGACGCGGCGGAACAGGGGACAGTCCTCGGGGGAGAGGACACCCCGGAGGATCTCTCCGCAGGAGCACCCCTTGATCTCTTCCGCCGGCATTTCGGGGACGGGATGACGGGATCGGACATCCCAGGTCCCGAATTCCTCCCGGAATGCGAGGCCGCTGCCGGGGATCGTTCCCAGGCCGCGCCACTCGGCGTCGGACTGGCGGAACACCCGCTCCAGGATCTCCCTGGCCCGGGCGTTTCCCTCCGTCTTGAGCCCCCGGGTGTACTGGATCTCCACGTCGAATGTCCCCTCTGCGATCTGCCGGAGAAGCATCAGGACGCCCTCCAGGATGTCCGCCGGCTCGAAGCCGGTAATGACCGCCGCCCGGCCCGATGCGGGGATCCGCTCATAGGCGGCCGTTCCCGTGATGGTGCTGACGTGGCCCGGGCAGAGAAACCCGTCGATGTGGAGGGACGGGTCGTCCAGGAGGGCCTGAAGGACCGGCGGGACGACCTTGTGGACGGAGAAGACGGTCAGGTTGGTCAGACCGCGCTTCCGGGCCGCCAGGATCGCGGAGGCCACCGTAGGCGAGGTCGTTTCGAAGCCGATGCCCATGAAGACGATGTCCTTTGAAGGATCGGCTTCCGCCATGGCGAGGCAGTCCGCCGCGGAGGACACCACCCGGACGTCGGCACCGTCGGCCCGCAGCGTCTGGAGGCTGCGACCGCCCGAGCCGGGGACCCGCAGCATGTCTCCGAAAGTGGCGAAGGTCACGTTCTCCCGGCCGGCGAGGTAGAGGGCCGTGTCCACGTCGCAGGCGGATGTGACGCAGACGGGGCAGCCGGGACCCGAGATCAGACGCAGGTTCCCGGGCAGAAGGGCCTTCAGGCCGTGACGGGCAATGGCCTGGGTGTGAGTCCCGCAGACCTCCATCAGGGTGACGGTCCGGTCCGCAAGCGAACCCGCCGTCTCCCCGATCCGGGTGAGAAGCCCTCGGATCAGCGAGGGGTCCCGGTATTCGTCAATATATTTCATGGTCGATCAGTTCTTTCAGGAAGGCCAGCTTTTCCACGGCCAGGGCCTCGTCAATCCGGTGAATGGCATAGCCGGCGTGGGAGATGACGTAATCCCCCGGCCGGACCGGTTCGTCCACGATGTCGAGGCAGACCTCCCGCGTCGTGCCGCCGATCTCGATGACAGCGAAATTGTCCTCGTCGATGGAAAGAATCTTCCCGGGAAAGCCGATGCACATGGGTTTTTTACTCCTGACAGACTGCGGAATGGGGTTTTTTCAACAACCGTCCACTTCCATTTCGATCAGTTTCATCTCCTCCGTCCCCCCCGTAAGCAGCACTTCGACACCGCCGCAGGCGGGACAGTCGCCCGTAAAGGAAGGCGGCGACAGCTCCTTTTCGCAGCCCAGGCAGTAGATGGTCACCGGACGGATGTCAAACCGGAGAACGGCCCCCTCGGCCCTGGTTCCCCGCGACTGTACGGAGAAGGCGAACTCGAGGGCCTGCGGATCGATGCAGGACAGGCGACCGAAGGACAGGAGCAGGCTGTTCACCTTTTCGAAAGGGGTCTTTCGCGCCTGTTCCTCCAGGATCTCCAGAAGCGACTGGACGAGGGACAACTCATGCATCGTGCACCGGTTCCGTCCGGATGCCCAGGGCCTCCAGCTCCATCAGCAGAAGCCGTTCCATCACCGGCAGGCGCTCCGTCATTTCCTCCGTCATCTCCAGCCCCATGTCCCGCCATTCCCGGGGGACGATGCACAGAAAGACGATTTCCGGCAGATCGCCCATCATTTCGGCCTTGCACAGGACATCGGAGAAGCTGACTTCATGGGCCGTCGTCGGGGGCGGCAGATACCGGGACATCTCCTCGTGGGTGAACCGGTATATCGATCCCGGTGGATCCGGCAGCTTGATTGTGTCGATGACGATCATCCGCTCGCAACGGTCAAAAAGGCCCAGGAGGACATACCCCAGGGTTCCTCCGTCGATGGCCTCCACTTCTTCGGGCAGACGGTGGCGCTCCAGGAACCAGCGGAGAAAGTGAACCCCGAAGCCTTCATCCTTCGTGATGATATTGCCCAGGCCCAGAATGATGAGTTTCTTCTTTTCCGTCATGGGAAACTGATCTCTATAAGAAAAAGGGGAAGCAGTCAAACGCCTCCCCCTTTCCCAGAACGTTTTCACGATCCGGCGGGTATGTTGCCGCCGCTTTACATTCCGATCAGTGGCCGCCCTTCCGGAAGACCACGCCGCTGATCATGGAGGACACGGTGCCCTGCTTGAAGATCACGTCGTACCAGAAGGCCATGTAGACGTGAACGATGATGAACAGCACGAAGGCCCAGGTCAGGACGTGGTGGATGTATCGAACGGTGGCCAGCCCCCCCAGGATGATCTCGAAGGGCTTGAGGACCGGGTAGACCAGGGCCGTCCAGCCGGCATGGTACCCCGCCCCCATGAGAATCAGACCCGTCAGGCAAATGAGGAACACCATGAACAGGAGCCCGCCGTAGGCCAGGGACTGGAGAGGTCCGTAAAGGTACTTGTGGTCCGGCGGCTCCTTCGAGACCAGAAGGTAGAACTTGATCTGCTTGACCGTATTGTTGATATCCGTCCAGGCGAAGAAGTCCTTCCAGTCGGCATGGAAACGGGAGAAAACGGCCAGGTACAGACGCCAGACGAACAGGAACAGGAGCAGCACGCCAAAGAAGACGTGGAAACCGCGCGTGTTGCCCATGAAGAATTTGTTGACCGTTTCGCCCTGGGTCAGGGTGAAGGGGAAAGCGATGTAGAATCCCGTCACGATGAGGGCGAAGATGGAGAAGGCCATGATCCAGTGGTTGTAACGGATGGCCACGGACCATTCCTTTTTCGGGACGATGTTTTCCATGGCAGACTCCTTTCTCCTATGCCACCCGGTACTTGCGGATCTCGTTGGTCTGCGGGTCGATGATGTGAACGGCGCAGGCCATGCACGGATCGAAGGAGTGGATCGTCCGGATGATCTCCAGAGGCTCGTCGGCCTTGGCCAGTTTCAACCCGATCAGGGATTCCTCGTAGGGGCCTCGCCGCCCGCCCTTGTCGCGGGGCGAGCAGTTCCAGGTGGAAGGAACGATGGCCTGGTAATTGGCGATCACCTTGTCCTCGATCCGGATCCAGTGTCCCAGGGCGCCCCGGGGCGGCTCCGTCATGCCGCGGCCCTCGCCTTTCTTGGGAACGTCGCACTTGGTCCAGGTGCGGGTGTCGCCGGCCTTGACGTTCTTGATCAATTCGTTCACCCAACCCTCGATGTGGTCGGCGACGTATTTCGTCTCGATGGCCCGGGCGGCCGTCCGGCCGAGGGTCGAGAAGAGAACCGTCACCGGAAGACCCGCCGCTTTCAGGGTCCCGTCGATGAGATTCTTGAGCTCCGTGTGTCCCTGCGCGTAGGCCACGACGAGTCGCGCCAGGGGGCCTACCTCGTAGGGGAGGCCGTCGTAACGCGGGGCCTTGCACCAGGAGTACTTTTCGTTCCCCTTCAGGTGTCCTTCCTTGTCGTAGCCCGTGTATTCGGGATACGTCCAGCCCTTGTAGGGATGGAGGGGCCCCTTGTCCTGGTACCAGGCGTGGCTGACTTCCTCGGTGATCTTTTCCTCGTCCAGGGTCATCGGATGCGCCACGTCGGCGGCCTTCACGAGCCCCCGGGGGAAGAGAAGGCTCGTCCAGCCGTCGTCCAGGGGGAATCCGCCGTAGGCCAGGTAGTTCTTGACGCCGCCGCCGAGTCCCTGGAGGCCTTCTTCCTTGTAGTAGGTCGCCGCCAGGAGAACGTCGGGGATGTAGGCGTTCTCGATGAAGTTCTTCATCTCCCTGAGCCGGAACAGGTACTCGCCGAGGCGTGAGGCGTCCAGGGCGTCCATGACCGAGGAGATGCCGCCCACGACCAGGCTCTGGGGATGGGGGTTCTTGCCTCCGAAGATGGCCGTCATGGTGGCGCCGATCTTGGAGACCTGCAGGGCGTCCAGGTAATGGGACGTGATGATCAGGTTGGCCTCCGGGGGCAGCTTGTAGGACGGATTTCCCCAGTAGGCGTTGGCGAAGGGCCCCAGGCGTCCCGACTGGACGAACTTCGTCAGGCGCTGCTGCACCGCCTTGTAGTGGGTTTCGGAGCAGTTATAGGGATTCGCGCAGTAGGACCGGGCCATCTCCACGGCCTTCTTCGGATCCGCCTTCAGGGCACTGGTGATGTCCACCCAGTCGAGCCCGTGGAGGTGGTAGAAGTGCATGACGTGGTCGTAGAGATACTGGGCGCCGCTGATGAGGTTCCGGACGAGCCGGGCGTTTGCCGGCGGCCTGACCTTGAAGGCGTCCTCGCAGGCGAGGATGCTGGCTTCGTAGTGGACGTACGTGCAGACACCGCAGAAACGCTGGGTGATGAGGCCGGCGTCCCGGGGATCGCGTCCCTTCAGGATCGTTTCAAATCCACGCCACAGGGTGATGCTGCTCCAGGCGTCCCTGACGGTGTTCGTGGCGTCCAGCTCGACTTCAATTCTCAGGTGCCCCTCGATACGGGTAATGGGATCGATGATCATTCGCTTGGCCATAAGAATTCCTCCCGGTGCCTATTCCTTGTTTGCGGTGTCTTTGTCGTCCCGGTGGACCCAGGCCGTTGCCCCGGCATGGGCCGCGATGCCGGCGACGGTTGCCACCGTCAGCCCCATGGCGATGTGGTCCACCGTCGCTTCGCCGCCGCCGATGGTTGCATCCTGGATCGGCTTTTCCAACGGAGCCATCGTGTCCCAGAAATTCGGCTCCGTGCAGCCGATGCAGCCGTGGCCGGCCATGATGGGCCAGGAGATCGCATCGTTGAACCGGATCCGGCCGCAGTTGGCGAAGGTATAGGGGCCCTTGCATCCTACTTTGTAGAGGCACCAGCCCTTCTTGGCGCCGTCGTCGCCCCACTCCTCGACGTATTCGCCCGCGTCGTAGTGGGGACGGCGCTCGCAGTAGTCGTGGATGCGCTTGCCGTAGGCCCAGACAGGCCGTCCGAGGCCGTCCAGAGCCGGCAGTCCGCCAAACATCAGATAGTGGAGGATCGTGCCGACGAAGTTGTTCGGATTGGGGGGGCAGCCGGCAATGTTCACCGTCTCGATTCCCAGGGCCCGCCCGACGCTGGCCGCATCGGTCGGATTCGGCTTCGCGGCCTGGATGTTGCCGAAGGCGGAGCAGCTGCCGATGCAGATCGTCATGGCCGCCTTGGAGGTCACTTCCTTGGCCAGCTGGAGACCCGTTTTGCCTTTCGGCCCCAGGGTCAGATATTTGCCGCCCATCGCCAGCGGGATGGCCCCCTCCACGACGCAGACGAACTTACCGGGAAAATCATGGAGGGCCTTCTCGAGGCACTGCTCGGCCTGGTCGCCTGCGGCGGCCATCAGGGTCTCATGATATTCCAGGGAAATGGTGTCGAGAAGGATGTCGTCGATGTTGGGATAGGAGGTTCGAAGAAGGGCTTCGCTGCAGCCTGTGCACTCGGCCATGTGGAGCCAGACGACGGGGACCCGGCTGAATTGCTCCGCCGCCCGGGCCACCATGGGCTTGAAGATGGGCGGGAGCATCAGGGCGCCTGTCATGATCGACGTCCACTTGAGAAAATCCCGCCGGCTGACGCCGCGGTCCTTCAGGACATCCTGAAAGTCCTCCACCGGCGGCGGCAGTTCGCTGTCCATCTGATCCAGATGGAGCTTGCAGCGGTCCATGAGTTCGCGGTACTGCTTCCGCACCACTCGACCGTATTGTGCGCTTTTCTGGTGTGCCATACTTCCCCCTTTCAGCATGTATCGGAATATCCGCCCCGGAACGGGGTCTGGAAAGATTCCCGGCGATCTCGCTATGTCTTGGATAGCATATATGCCGCCGATGGCATTATGCCAGGCGTGGCATAATGTCAAGGAGAAGTTGCCAAAAAGGGTGTAATATTACCTCTGTTGAATTCGTGCTACGAGGATGGGGTTGGACGAGATTCCTATTTCTTTACATAACGCTGCTTGTCGAACCACTCTTCCGTTGCGCGGATGCAGGCGTTGATTCGAGCTTCCAGTTCCTCGAACTGTTTCAGAAGGTGCTTCGCCTCCTCCGTCAGGTGGCCGCCCTTTTCATGAGATCCTTTTTCGATCAGGGAAATTCCCAGCCTCTGTTCCGACGCCCGCACCCGGCCCCAGGCGGCCCGATAGGACATCCCGAGCTTCTTCGCCGCCGCATTCAGACTGCCGCAGGCCTCCACGGCCCGGAACAGCTCCTGGCGGCCGTGGCCGAAGATGACCTTGCCGTCGCTTTCCAGCCAGATCTTGTGACGGATCTTCATGATGTCGGTCCTCCTTTCCGGGTGTAGGGGGATCGGCCCTGGCAGGCCAGGCAGGAAGCACCGTCCCGGAGAGGGTATGCCTCCCCGCAGGACGGGCAGACAGCCGTCGGCCCCAGGCGTCGCTTCTCGAGAAATTCTGGTTTTACAAAGACGCGCTGCAGACTCAGGATCGAGGTCGCGGCCTCCCGGATCTCGTTGAGAAGCGCCTCCGAGTCCTGTTCCCTTTTGGGGACCCGCTTGAAATACCAGGAATCGATCTGGGGCCACGCCTTGAGTTTCTCCGTGTCCATGTACACCCGGACACCTTCCCCGGTACTCTTTTCGTACATGGTGAGGGCGAAGCGACCGGTGTCGAAAATCTTCATCCAGCCGTTGCCGATGGTGCAGGGCGTGAGGATCTGCACGGCGTCGGGGAGGCAGACCCGGGTCTCGCACAGGGCGTCGTAGAACTCCCCCTCCGGGAGGTTCTGCTGCGCCATGTCGACCATGAATCCACCGATGATCAGGCCCGGGGCCATGCTTCCGTGGAAAGACTTGATCAGGTGAAGGTATTCCTCGATTGAATAGGTTCCGATTTGCATTTCATCTCCTTGTTGACGCAGTGCAGATTTCAAATCCGGACTGCATCCCTATAAAGCCAGCGACAGCTTCGGCTCCCGCACGGCTTTTGACAGAAGTTCACGGGAACCGGATGAATGGGTGATTCCTTCCAGCCAGTCGCGGTCGATCTTCCCGTTGACGATGGGCAGAATGACATCCGCCATGTACAGGGCCTCGGTGACGTCATGGGTCACGTACAGGACGGAGAGCCTGCGCTCCTCCTTGATTTTTTTCAGCTCTTCCCTGAGTTTGTGACGCGTGACCACGTCTAGGGCGGAGAAGGGCTCGTCAAGGAGAAGGAGACGGGGGCGGGTCGCCATGGCCTGGCAGATGGCGCACCGCTGCTTCTCGCCTCCCGAAACCTGGTGGGGCTTGCGGTCCCGCATCGGATTCAGGCCGAAGAAGCGGAACAGTCCCTCGACCTCCTGACGGTCTCTCGCCGCAAAGGCGGCGTTGCCGAACAGCGACAGGTGCGGAAAGAGCGTATAATCCTGAAAGACGTATCCCAGCCGGCGCTTCTGGGGAGAGAGATGGATTCCCCTTGCCTGATCGAAAAACGTCTCTCCGTTGAAGAGAATCGTCCCGTCGTCGGGCCGCTCCAGTCCAGCCACCATGCGGATGATCGTGGTCTTGCCCGCCCCGGAGGGGCCGATCAGGGCCAGGGTCGATCCTTCCGGACAGGAGAAGGCAACGTCGATCTCCAGTTTCCCCAGCCGCTTCGAAATTTGGACGTGCAATCCTTTCATGACGCCTCCCTTCGGGTCAGCCTGTTCACGAGCAGAAGGAAGAAGTAGCTGACGGGGAGGAAGGCCAGGGACAGAAGCCAGGCCTTTTCGTATTGAAACGACTCGACGGCCTCGTAGATGGCGATGGAGGCGACCCGCGTTTCCCCGGGGATGCTGCCCCCCACCATGAGGATCACGCCGAATGCACCGAGACTGTGCAGAAAGACCAGGATTGCCGCCGCGGCGATGCCGTTCTTGCTGTTGGGCAGGACGACCCGGAAGAACGTGGCCAGCGGGGAGAGTCCGAGGACGTAGGCGCTCTCCCGGAGCCGGGGGTCGAGTTTCTCGAAGGCGGCCTTGATGGGCTGGATCGCGAAGGGCAGGCTGTAGGTGGCGCAGGCCACCACGATTCCCGTGAACGTGAAGAGCAGAGAACCGCCGAAGAGGTTATCCCACAGAGAGCCGACGGCTCCCCGGGGGCTCAGGAGTCAAAGCAGGTAGAACCCGATGACCGTGGGGGGCAGGGCGATTGGCAGGTTAATCAGGGCATCGACGAAGGTTTTGCCCGGCCAGGTAAAGCAGGCGAGGATATAGGCCAGGGGAGAGGCGATCACGATCAGGACCAGCGTCGTGATCAAGGCCAGCTTCGCCGAGAGGTAAAGGGGAAGAAGCTCCATCTACCGGTATCCGAATTTTTTCTTTATCGCTTCTGCTGCCGGTGACTGGAGGTATCGGAGCAACCGGTCTGTTCCGGCGCGGTTCGTCGAGCGGTTCAGGAGGCAGGCCCCCTGCAGGATCGGCGGCGCCTCGGCGATGTCGTAATGACAGCCGTCGGTCTTGGATGCCCGCACGGAGGAAAGGGCGCAGAAGCCGACATCCGCCCCACCCGAGGCGGTGTACTGGAAGACCTGGGCGATCGATTGTCCGATGACCCATTTCTTGTCCGGACTGTTCCAGAGACCGGTGCTGCGCAGGGCCGCTTCCGCTGCGGCTCCGTAGGGCGCCACTACGGGGTTCGCGATGGCGACCTTCTGAACATCCTTTCTCTTCATGACCTCGCGCCAGTTCGCGGCGCCGCAGAATTTCTTTCCTTCAGTCCACAGGACGATGCTGCCCCTGGCATACACAAAAGGCTTCCCGGCGAGTTGCTTTTTGTACAGGTCGGCAGGCCGTGTCTCGTCGGCGGATAGAAAGAGGTCATACGGGGCGCCGTTCGTGATCTGGTGATAGAGGCTTCCCGAGGAGGAGAAAACGCCTTCCACGGGGATGCCCGTTTCGCGGGTGAAGGACTCGGCAATCTCCCGGAAGGGATTCTGAAAATTCGCCGCCACGGCCGCGCGCAGGGGCTCCGCGGAGTAAAGCGGTGATGGCGCCGAGATCATGCCCAGCAGGGCAAAGAGGGTGAACAGGGCAAACAGCAGGCGGGATTTCAGCGGGGTGGACGGAATCATGTTTTGATCTCCTTTGTCACGAGAGCTGGAACATCAGGTATATCAATATAAAGATGACAATATATGGCATTTATAACATAGGTGTCTGGTAGATACAATATGAATAATGACAAGAGACTAGCTTCAGAAAAAGCATGCCCCTCGCAGGAAAAGGGGGCGGATTTACGATCCGCCCCCTCACTCTCTTCATGTTGTCGAACGGCAGACGACGGGACTCAGTGGCCGCCGCCGGGCTTCTCCTCCCCGGAAACCACCAGCTTGCCCTCGTGCTCCATCTCCTTGAGCCACTTCGGGTGCTGCTTCATCAGCCACGCCCGCGTCACCCACCCCGTCGTATCGCCGGCAGCGATCCGGGGGAACCAACCGTCCCCAGGTACAGGTGCACGAAAAAGAACGCGAAGATCGTCACGAAACCCAGCGCGTGCAGCACGAACATCCACCGCACCAGCCCGGACGGGAAGCTCAGCGGGAACCACATGATGAGCCCCGTCACGAACATCAGGACGCCGCACCCCGCCACCGCCAGGAAGAACGCCTTCTGACCCGGGTTGTACTTCCCGACTTCGGGAACCTTGTCCACGTGCCACAGGTACCCGCCGCCGCACATCATCCAGTCCAGGTCCTCCGGCATCGTGAACACCCCCGCCTCCTTCCACCACATCCCGATGGCGAAGGCCAGGGACGCACCGAACCAGATCCCCGTGAAGTTGTGAATGTACTTCAAGGACCGGAGACCTCCGAAGATCTCCCCGATCCAGTTGAGGGAGTGGAACATCATCCCCAGTCCCGACACGCACAGGAGCAGGCACGAAAGCGCCAGGCTCCAGTGTACGATTCTCTCAAAGGCGTCCGTCGCCTGAATCAGTCCCTTTTTCATTATTCGCCTCCTCCTTGCCGGGACCGCCGGCTTTTCCGGCAGTTCGTCGTAGATCGCCGGTTTTTCCTGCAGGATGTAAATGACGTGGGTCCCGTCGACGAACTTGTCGCCGTAGACGTTGGCGTCCCCCCCAAGTTCCGCAGCCCGCTTGTAGGCCGCTTTGATCATGGCGTTCTTGTCGCCGATCTGGAGGGCCCCCGTCGGGCAGGACAGGATGCAGGCGGGTTTCTGGTCGGCCTTCAGCCGGGTGTAGCATAGATCGCACTTGGTAATGCGGTCCGTCGCCGGATTCCACCGCGGAATGTCGAAGGGGCAGGCGGCGATGCACTCCTTGCAGCCGATGCACTTCTCCGAGTTGACGCCCACGGTTCCGTATTCCGTGCGGAACAGGGCGCCGCTGGGGCAGACCGTCATGCAGGCCGCGTCGGTGCAATGCATGCAGCCGTCCTTGCGGAACAGCCACTTGAAGTTTCCCTTGCCGTCCTCATACTCCTGGAACCGGATGAGGGTCCAGGTATTCCACTGGAGATCCTCAGGATTCTGGTAACTGCCCCGGTTCTTCGTCCGGAAGGACGGCATCTCGTTCCACTGCTTGCAGGCCACCTGGCAGCCCCGACAGGCCGTGCATCGACTGGTATCGATCATTTTGACGATTTCAATCCCTTTCATGGCCTATCTCCTTATAGCTTCGCGACGTTGACCATGAACGCCTTGTACTCGGGGCAGAAGGTGTTCGGGCAACCGACGGTGGGGGTCAGGAAGTTCGTGCTGTCTCCGCCGTCCTTGGGGAACAGCCACCCGTAGTTGAAGGGCAGGCCCACCTGGTGGACCTCCTTCCCTTCCACCTGGAACGGCCGGAAACGCTTGGTCACCATGGCCACGCACTCCACGTGTCCGCGGATCGACGACACCCGGACCCGCTCTCCGTTCCGGATGCCCTTCTGCTTGGCCAGCTTATCGCCGATCTCGACGTAGAGCTCCGGCTGCATCTCCAGGAGCCAGAGCTGCCAGCGCGTCAGTGCGCCGGAGCACCAGTGCTCCGTGCAGGAGTAGGTCGTGCAGACGTAGGGGAATTTCTCGTCCGCGTTGGCGTACTTGTCCATGTCGCTCTTGAAGATATAGACGGCCGGGTTGATGAGCTGGCTCGACAGGGGGTTCTTCTTGAGTGGCCCTTCCAGGGGTTCGTAATGCTCGGAGAAGGGTCCCTCGGCCATGCCGGGTCCGAAGATGGCGCCCAGGCCGTCCTGTTTCATGATGAAGGGGTACTTCCCCTTCTCCTTGTTTGCCATGGGCGGCCAGGGGCCGTCCGGGACGTCGCCGACCCACTTCTCCCCCGTCCAGGCCAGGATCTTGCGCTTCGGGTTGTAGGGGTTGCCGTTGACGTCGCAGGAGGCGCGGTTGTAAAGAATGCGCCGGTTGACAGGCCAGGCGAAGGACCAGTTCGGATAGAGGCCGAGACCCGTCGGGTCGTCCTTGCCCCGCTTGGCCATCTTGTTCTCGCCGTCGGCGGAGAAACTGCCGGCCATGATCCAGTTGCCGCCGGAGGTCGATCCGTCGGCCTTGAGCATCCCGAAGGTCGGGACCAGCTGGCCCTTCTTGAAGACGGTGCTGGTCTTCTTTTCCTTGTCCTCGATGACGGTGTCCCGGAGGAAGTAGCCGTTGATCTGCTTCGAGATCTTCAGGGCGTCGTACCGCCCCTGGCGGTCCGTGTAATCCCATTTCAGACCCAGGATCGGCTCGGGGAACTTGCCGCCTTCCTTCCTGTAGAGAGCCCGGACGGCATCCATCATCTTGATCCAGATCTCGCCGACGGGAATGGCGTCCTCCGGCGGCTCCGCGGCCTTGTACTTCCACTGGACCCAGCGGCCGCTGTTGCTCTGGCTGCCCTCCTTCTCCATGGTGGCGGAGGCGGGGAGGAGGAAGCATTCCGTCTTGACCTGCTTCGGATCGACGCCGGGGCCCTTCCAGAAGGAGCAGGTCTCGTTGTCGAAGATGTTGGCGCTCACCAGCCAGTCGAGCTTCTCCAGGGCCTTGCGGACCTTGGCCGTATTCGGGGAACTGACCGCCGGGTCCGTCCCGACGGAGAAGAGGCCTTTCACCTTCCCCTCGTACATTTTGTCGAAGAGGTGCATGAGGGAGTAGGCATGACCGTCGTCGAGCTTCGGCAGCCAGGAGTAGCAGAACCCGTTTTCCTTCGTCGCTCTTTCGTCATAGTAGGATTTGAGCAGGCTGACGAAGAAGTTCGGGTAGTTCTGGTAGTAATTGGCCGACTGGGGATCGCTGGATTTGGGGGTGCACTTGTCCAGGTACTTCTCCAGGGTGGTCAGGGATGCCACGGGCATCTTCAGGTAGCCCGGAAGATTGCCGTAGAGAATGCAGTGATCGGTGGATCCCTGGACGTTGGGCTCTCCCCGGAGGGCGTTGATGCCGCCGCCGGCGATTCCCATGTTGCCCAGAAGGAGCTGGATGATGGACATGGTCCGGATGATCTGGCTCCCCGTCGTGTGATGGGTCCAGCCGAGGGCGTAGCATTCCGTCCCGGCCTTGTCCTTCACGCCGGTGGCGCTGTACTCCCCGTACACCTTCAGCAGGTTTTCCTTTGTCACGCCGGTGATGCTGGAGACCTTCTCCAGGGTATAGCGGGAGTAGTGCTTCTTCAGCAGCTGATAGACGCAGCGGGGATCCTGGAGGGTCATGTCCCGCTTCGGGATGCCCCGGCCGTCCTTCTCGAAGACCCACGTATCCTTGTTGTACTTCCGCTTTTCCGCATCGTATCCGGAGAAGAGGCCGTCCTTGAAATTGAAACTCGGGCTGACGAGAAAGGATGCGTTGGTGTAGTTGGCGACGTATTCTTTGAAGTCTTTGTTGTTGCTCAGGATATAGTGGATCATTCCCCCCAGGAAGGCGATGTCCGTTCCGGACCGCAGCGGAACGTGGTAATCGCAGCGGGCGGATGTCCTGGTGTAGCGGGGATCGACGTGGATGATCCGGGCTCCGTTCTGCTCCTTGGCCCGCAGGATCCACTTGAACGCGATGGGGTGGTGCTCGGCGGCGTTGCTCCCCATGATGAGGATGACGTCGCTGTTCTTCAGGTCGATATAGTGGTTCGTCATGGAACCACGGCCGAACGACTCTCCCAGAGCCGCAACGGATGGACTGTGTCAGACCCGGGCCTGGTGATCGATGTACACCAGGCCTAATGCCCTTGCCGCCACGCTCATGAGCCAGCACTCCTCGTTGTCCACGTTGGAGCTGCCCAGGTGGCCGATGGTCTCGCAGCGATTGACGACTTCCCCCTTGGCGTTTTTCAGAACGAATTCCTTGTCACGAGTGTCCTTTACCAGGCGGGCGATCCTTTCCATTGCCCAGTCCCAGTCCTTCTCTTCCCACTTGTCGCTCATGGGCGCACGGTAAAGAACCTTGCGAAGGCGGTACTTGTTTGCCTCCGTCAGGTCGAAGAAGCCCGCTCCCTTGGCACAGAGGGAACCTTCACTGATGGGGTGTTCCGGATCTCCTTCGATATTGAAGATTTTGCCGGTCTTCCGGTCGACGCTGCAGATGAGGCCGCAGCCGACGGAGCAGTAACAGCAGGTCGTGATTACCTGCTTCGCCGTCCGGACGCGGTTCATCTTGTTCAGCTCGTCCGCATACGCTTTCGCAGGAGCCAGGTCGAGGCCCAGGGACGACAGGGCGATCCCCGAGCCGACGGCTCCCGAAAGGGTAAGGAACCTTCTGCGAGTAATTTTCATAATGCCTCCCGTTGCCTATGTCATGATTGGCATATGCCAGCATTGGCACCGATAGGGCGTTTTGCTCGTTTTGTCAATGTGTTACATAAAGCATAGAGGGTGGCGCAGGCTGGAAGGTGGGAAAGAGAAGTGTGTGGTTTTCCGGCCCGGAGGGTTTCTATTCGAGCCGGAACCAGCTGGAGGGATCGAGGGGGAGGTAGCCCTTCCGCTGCATGATCAGGTCCAGGTGGATCAGGCTCAGGGACGCCACGTCCAGGTCGGGGTCATTCAGGTCGCTGATGCGGTAAAGTGTCACCAGGTATCGCTTGCATTCCTCACAGGTGAAGGCGGACTCGACGGTTTTCCCCTCCAGGAAGAAATAGTTCATTTCCTTGGGGGATTCGTGTTCGCAATAGGGACAGCGGATCCGGTTGAAGCGCCACTCCCGGCCGCAATGAAGGCAGTGGAGCCAGCGCTGGGTGATCTTGTCGTGGATTCTTGCGATGCCGGCGAAGGATCCGCAGAAGGGGCAGTATCCCTTGTCCCATTCGGCGTCCCGGAGGACCGGGGCGGCATCCGTCGAACGCAATTCCAGGATGGTTCGCGCGGCGGATGTCAGGATCAGTTTGGTCACGCCGGCGGGAACGTCCCGGACGCAGTCCCACGAAGAGGGAAGCGTTTCGTCCGGCGACGGATAGGAATGGAAATAGTCGTGGAAGGGCACGGCCCCGGAGGTGACGCAGGCCTCCCAGGCATCCAGGCCTGCCCGAAGCTGCGGGAATCCCTGCCGGGCGGCGGCGATGGTGGGGAGGATGACTTCCTTCCAGGGATCTTCCGGGAAAAACAGAGGAATCTGACGGATTACGGGGACGCCGGCCTTCAGCCTGCCCCGGTCGATGCCGGCAGGGTCGATCCCTTTCCATTGGAGGGTGTCGAGGAGGCGATGCCTTTCGATCATCAGCGGGCCGAAGGCCTCCAGGACCGTCCGGCTATGGGGGTTTTTCTCCGCGGCGTCGCGGAGGTTCATCTCCAGTTTCTCGATCACTTTATCCCGATCGTTCATCTCCATCTTTTCCAGTCCTTTTCCGGGGTCGGTGGGGTTGTGTTTCCCGGCCAGAAATTCATGAGTGCGAGAGCAGTTATGCCGAATCCGGCATAATGTCAAGGTCCGATTATCTCTGCGGTTTCATGCTATGTCAAATATGACATATATATTCGTAATTACTGATAAAAATATTGACACCAAAGAGGAGAAAATATATAGGGGATCGGCAATTTCAGACCCTCAGACCATCCAGGAACATCAAGCAGACGGTTTCGGTTTTTCTGGAGGAAACTCCGTGGAAGAGGGAAGACCTGCCCCGCTGCAACCGCTTACTCACTCCCTGGGGAGGGGATGGGCAAGCCGATGGATAGAATCCGCAATCATAGAGAAAGGAGCGCTTTATGGAAGTCACCAGAAGAGGTTTCTTGAAGCTCTCCAGCGCCGTGGCGGCCGCGGGCGGACTTGGGATCAGTCTCAAGCCCGTATCGGCCTATGCCCAGCCGCTGAAGATCCAGTATGCCAAAGAAACCACCACCATCTGCCCATACTGCTCGGTGGGCTGCAGCATCATTGTTTCCGTTCGCAGAGGCGTGGTGGTCAACACGGAGGGCGATCCCGACAGCCCCATCAACCGCGGGTCCCTGTGCAGCAAGGGCGGATCCATCTACCAGATGTCCGTCAACGAGAACCGCCTCGGCAAGCCTCTTTACCGGGCTCCTTTCGCAACGGAATGGAAAGAGGTGGACTGGGAGTGGGCCCTTGAGAAGATCGCCCACAACGTCAAGGAGAGCCGGGACAAGAGCTTTAAAATCAAGAACGACAAGGGCGAGACGGTGAACCGCACGGAGGGGATCGCTTCCGTCGGCAGCGCCGCCATGGACCTTGAAGAGTGCTTCACATACCAAAAATTCCTGAGGGGGTTGGGTCTGGTGTACATTGAACACCAGGCCCGGATCTGACACAGCCCAACTGTACCGGCTCTGGCAGAGTCGTTCGGGCGTGGCGCAATGACGAATCACTGGATCGATTTCAAAAACAGTGATGTCCTCCTCATCATGGGCAGCAACCCTGCCTCCAACCATCCCGTCTCCTTCAAGTGGATCCAGGCGGCGGTTGACAAGGGCGCGAAGGTGATCTGCGTGGACCCGCGGTTTACGCAGTCGGCGGCGAAGTCCCACCTTTACGCTCCCCTCCGCTCCGGGACGGACATCGCCTTCCTGGGCGGGATGATCAAGTACATCCTCGACAACAGCCTCTACTTCGAGGAGTACGTCAAGCATTACACCAACGCCTCCTTCCTGGTGAACCCGGCCTTCAAACTCCCGGGCGACAACAAGGGTGTGTTCTCGGGTCTGGAGGGCGCGAAGTACAACAAGGACACCTGGTCCTACCAGACGGAAGCCGGCGGGCGGATCAAGAAGGACATGAGCCTCAAGGATCCGAACTGCGTCTTCCAGCTCCTGAAGAAGCAGTACTCCCGCTACACGCCGGAGATCGTCTCGAAGATCACGGGAACGCCGCAGGATAAGCTTCTGGAAGTCTACAAGCTTTATGCCTCGACGGGCAAGCCGGACAAGGCGGGTGTCGAACTCTACGCCATGGGTTGGACCCAGCATACCGTCGGTGTCCAGAACATCCGCTCAATGTGCATCATCCAGCTTCTCCTTGGCAACATGGGGATCGCCGGCGGCGGCGTAGCGGCCATGCGCGGCGAGTCGAACGTCCAGGGCTCCACGGACCACGGCCTGCTCTTCCACATCTGGCCGGGCTACCTGGGAACCCCGACGGCCTCCCTGCCGACCCTGAAGGCCTTCAACGAGAAGCGGACCCCCACCACGAAAGAGCCCGACAGCCTCAACTGGTGGAAGAACTTCCCGAAGTACTCCGCAAGCTTCCTGCGGTCCACATTCGGCAAGAACGTATCCCTCGAAGAGGCCTATGAGCTGATGCCCAAGCTGGACGACGGGGCCAACTACTCCTGGCTCATGATCTTCGACCAGATGTACAAAGGCAAGTTCACCGGTTTCTTCGCCTGGGGCATGAACCCCGCCTGCAGCGGGGCCCACTCCAACAAAGTCCGGCAGGCCTTGGGCAAGCTGGACTGGATGGTGAACGTCAACCTCTTCGACAACGAGACGGGCTCCTTCTGGCGCGGCCCCGGCATGGATCCGACGAAGATCAAGACGGAGGTCTTCATGCTGCCCTGCGCCTCCTCGATCGAGAAGGAAGGAAGCCTTGCCAACAGCGGCCGGCTCCAGCAGTGGCGCTATAAGGCCGTCAATCCTCCCGGCGTGGCCCTGCCCGACGGGGACATTATGAGCGAGATCTACTTCAAAGTGAAGGATCTCTACGAGAAGAACGGCGGACCTCTGAAGGAAGCGATCACGAAGCTCTCCTGGCCCTACGGCAAGTTCGTAGGCTCCCACTACCATTATGATCCTCACGCGGTGGCCAAGGAGATCAACGGCTTCTTCCTGGAGGACAAGAAGGTCGAGAATCCGACGAAAAAAGGCGAATTCAAGGAATTCAAGAAGGGCGACCCCGTTCCGACCTTCGCCTGGCTCCAGGACGACGGCTCCACCTCCTCGGGCTGCTGGATCTACTGCGGCTCCTACCCGGGGACGAACATGGCGGCCCGGCGCGGCCAGAAAGACCCCACCGGAATCGGCCTTTACCCCGAGTGGGCCTGGTCCTGGCCGGTCAACCGCCGGATCATCTACAACGGCGCCTCCGTGGATCCCAGCGGCATGCCCTGGAATCCCAAGAAGCCGGTCATTACGTGGAACGGCGAGAAGTGGGTGGGCGACGTGCCGGACGGCGCCGGCAACCCCGGTTCCGGGCGGCCCCCCTTCATCATGAAGCCCGACGGCGTGGCCAGCCTCTACGGCCCCGGCTTGGCCGACGGCCCCTTCCCGGAGCACTACGAGCCCCTCGAGTGCCCCGTGGAGAAGAACCTGATGTCACCCCAGAAGAACAACCCCGTCATCAAGCGGTTCGACAAGACCGGCGTCGGATCCGACATGGATCTTTACTCGAACGTCGCCAGTTGCGATCCGAAATATCCATTCATCTGCTCGACCTACCGGATCAGCGAGCACTGGCAGACGGGCGTCCTGACCCGCTGGTGTCCATGGCTGGCGGAAATGCAGCCCGGCATGTGGTGCGAGATCGGACAGGAACTGGCGAAGGAGAAGGGGATCGCGAACGGCGAGAAGGTCATCGTCGAGTCCGCCCGCGGCAAGGTGGAGTGCACGGCCATCGTGACGCCCCGCTTCAAGCCGTTCAATATTGACGGCAACACGATCCACGAGGTGGGCATTCCCTGGCATTTCGGCTGGATTACGACGAAAGACCGAAAATATTCCAAGGACGACAAGAAGCCCGAGGTATTCACTGAAGGGGATGCGGCCAACCTCCTGACGCCAACAATCGGAGACGCCAACACCATGATCCCCGAGAGCAAGGCCTTCATGGTCAACGTCAGGAAAAGGGGGTGAGAGACCATGGCCGAATACATTAAAGTAATAGACGTTTCGAAGTGTACGGGCTGCCGGGGCTGCCAGCTGGCCTGCAAGCAGTGGAACCAGATGCCGGCGAGGCAGACGAAAAACAACGGCACCTACCAGAATCCCCCGGACCTGCAGTGGAACACCTGGACCCTCATCCGGTTCCAGGAAGTGGCCGACAAAGACGGCCTCAAGTGGCTGTTCCGGAAGGACGGCTGCATGCACTGCACCGACGCGGCCTGTGTGAAGGTCTGTCCCAGCGGCGCCCTTTACCACACGGAGTACGGCACGGTGGGCCTGAACCAGGACAAGTGCATCGGCTGCAAGGAGTGCATCGCCGCCTGTCCCTTCGACATTCCGCGGTGGAACCGGGCGACGGACCGCATTTACAAGTGCGACCTGTGCCTCTCCCGGATCCAGGCGGACCTCAATCCGGCCTGCGTGAAAGCATGCCCGACGGGAGCGCTCACGTTCGGCGAGAAGAAGGCCATGACCAAGGCGGCCTACAAGCGGGCGGAGGAACTGGGCGAAAAGGCCTCGGTCTACGGCGACAAGTTTGTCGACGGGACCCACGTGCTCTATGTGCTGCCGGAGAAGGTGGATGTGTACGAGAAGCTGCCGAAGAAGCCGAGCGTCCCGGCG
>JABLXX010000015.1 GCA_013177825.1 Syntrophaceae bacterium | reverse complement strand
TCTCCAAGGAACAGTTCCCTCTTTATTTGAAAGAACTGGAGTTTCGATATAATAATCGCAACTCTGATATTTTCGACCAAGTTGCTACTTTTCTCTGCGATCTTGTGCCAAAATGGGACTAATTACCAAAAGGAAATAAGGAAGAGGAGCGGATTTAAAATCCGCCCCGCCCTTCCTTATTCGTAGATCTTCTCGTCCTCGGCGAAGGCCTCCTCGGCGTCCTCCTCGATGTCCCGGGTCAGCTTCGCCTGGCGGGCCTTGAAGTACTCCCGGTACCACTCGTGGGCCACGATCATGGACATGACCTCGCTGGTCCCCGTCCAGATGGAGGCCAGGCGGATGTCGCGGTAGATCCGCTCGAGGGGATAGACGTTGGTGTACCCGATGCCGCCCACGACCTGCATGCAGTTGTGGACGACCTTCTGGCAGTTCTCGGTGATGAATTTCTTCGTCTCCGAGATCATCCGGCGAATCCGTGCACGCTCCACCTTGTTGTCCACGGCGAGGCAGGTCGCGTATCCCAGGCTCCGGGAGGCGTCGAGCAGCATCGACGCCTCGGCGACCTGGAAGCTGACGCCCTCGAACGTGGCGATGATCTGCCCGAAGGCCTTCCGCCGGGCCGTGTAGTGGGTGGCTATTTCCAGGGCCGCCCGGGCGGGACCGACGGTCATGAGCGCCGTTCCCAGCCGCTCGGGGATCATCATCGTGTTGAAGACGTCATAGGCGCCGTTCACCCGGCCGACGACATTCTCCTTCGGGATCTTCACGTCCTTGAAGACAAGCCGTGCCGTGCCGCCGCCGCGGCAGCCCAGAAGGTTGTAAAGGTACTTCGTCTCCACGCCGGGGCCCCGGTCGACGATGAAGGCCGTGAGGCAGTCCTGGGGCTTCGCCTTGGGATCGAAGTTCGTCCGGGCGTAGACGAAGAAGAAGTCCGCCCCCTCGCCGCCGACGATGAACCGCTTCTGTCCGTTGAGGAGAAAGTGGTCCCCCTTGTCCTCCGCCTTCGACGTGGCGCCGAAGAAGTCCGATCCGCCCCGCGGCTCCGTGAGGCACTCGGCGGCGAAAAGGTCGCCCGCCAGGAGGGGCTTCACGTACTTTTCCTTCTGCTCGTCGGTGCCGTGCTGGATGATGGCATCGCAGACCAGCTCCGCCCCGACGCCGAAGACGCAGGCGAACTCGTAGCCCAGGGTTCCGATCTCCTCCATGACCGTGCCGGTGGTGACCCAGTCCATGTCCCGGCCGCCCCACTTCTTCGGATACCGGCAGCCCATCAGGTTCCGACGGCCCGCCTCCCGGAGGAATTCCTTCGGGAACTTGATCTTGTCCTGGTCCATGTCGAGGACCATCTGGCGGGGAATGGACTTGATGAAGTCCCGTGCTTCGTCGCGGATCTTGATCTGCTCCGGCGTCAATACGTAATCGAACATGGCAACCTCCCGTTCAGGATTCTTATTCTCCCGCGTCCGCTTCCCGCGGCGCCGGGAGCTTTTTTCATTCCGTCCGGACGCCCCTTCCCGGGCGTTACCGGCTTTCCTCCACTTCTCTCATCGCCAGGTCCTGATAGGCGTGGGTCAGGTCGGCGCAGAAGGCGTCCCAGCGCCGGCAGACCTCAAGGGTCTTCTCGTCGGGGGTGAAAAGGTTCGGGTGGGCGAGGAGCTCCGTGATCTCCGCGGAGAGTTTTTCGATCAGGCCCGGATCCGCTCCCGCAAGGACGTTCCCGACAAACTCCGCCGGGGGATACCACTTCGCGGCCCGCTGAAAGTCCCTGTGCATCTGGGTGAGAAGGACGTTCCGGGGCCCCTCCCACAGCTCGTTCACGGCAGCATCGCGGTAGAGCCGGGGCAGGGACGAGAAGTCCTCCATGATCCCGTGGCCGCCGAAGATGGACATGGCCATGCGGATCACGTCCGTGCAGTCCCAGGAAGCGGTGATCTTCTGGAGCATGATCATCTCCCGGACATCGAAGCGCTTCTTCTTCATGTCCTCCGCCTCGCCCGTCTCCAGGCCACCCTTCAGCCCCCCCTCCAGGGTGAGGAAGTCCCGGTAGAGTTTGAAGGCCCCGGCGGTGGTCCGCTTCACCGAGCGGTCCATCCATGCGATCTGGCCCTCCACCATGGGAAATCGGCCGATGACGAGGCCGAAGGCGCTGCGGAACTCACTGTACTGCTTCGCCTCCCGGACGGCCCGGGTCATCATGGCGGCGCAGGAGAGGCCGACGGTGAGGCGCGAGTAGGTCAGGACGATCCCCACCACGTTGGCCAGCCCCCGGTCCAGGGGTCCCGCGGGATAGGCCACGGCGCCGTTGAAGGTGATCTCCGCCGTGGGCAGTTCGCTTGTTCCCGTCTTCCACTTGATCCGGTCGATGGTGAAGCTGTTGCGGATTTCCTTCTCCTTGTTTCCCGGGAGCCATGAGGGGATGACGAAGAGGGCGACGTCTTCCGAGCCCGTGGGCTTCGCCGTGACGACGGCATAGTCGGCGTGGGCGGCGGAGCAGAAGAACTTCGTCCCGTAGAGACGCCACCCGCCGTCTTCCCGGACCGCCTCGAGGAGATTGGCGGGCACATCGGAGCCGCCCTGGATCTCCGAGAGATACTGGGCGCCGATGGCGAATGCTCCATCGATCCCCTCCTTGGCATGGCGCAGGATCTCCCGCGTCTCCGGCGTGTCGGCGAAGCGGTCGAGAAGGGCCACCAGCCCTTCCGTGCAGGTGACGGGACAGGCGATGCAGGCTTCGCCGTTCTGGTAGATAAGGTACATCTTGACGAGCCGCTCCCACAGGGGTGTCTTCTCGGAATACAGGGCCTCCGCAAAGATTTCCCGCTCCAGGATCTCCGTCTCCGCGGGGCGGACGATCCGGTCGATCCGGCGGTTGTGGCCGTCGTAGTGCATCATGAAGATTCGCTTCTCGGGCCAGGCGATGCGCTCCGACAGGTCGCGCCAGCGATAGGAGACCTTCTTCGATATCTCCCGGGCCGCCGCATCCACGGCCGGGGCCTCGTCACCGGTGAAACAGCGGATCACCTTCTGGATGAAGGGATCGTCGGCATAGTAGTCGACGGATTGTCTCCAGTCTAAAAACTCTTGGAATTTGTAGGGATTGTTTCGGTTCGGCAGGGTCATGGCAACCTCCTTCGGGCATATTTCTGACGGGCTGTTTCTGGATGTAAACAGCGTTTACAATTAACCGGGGTAGTTGCCGAAAGTCAACTGGTTTGTGGAAAGACGGGAAAGGGGGACCGATTTCAATCGGTCCCCCTTTCCCGCTCAGGCCGAAAGGCCGCGGTACCAGTCAGGTGAAGCCATGCCGAATGCAAAGAGTCGCGAAATAACCCGCCCGACCAGTTTCATGTGCTCCACCACCTCTTCCCTCGAGCGGCCCGGGTAATCGCGGAACGTGATGAGGATGCCGTTCATGGCGGAAAAGAAGGCGTGGGCCAGGAGGCGGCGATCGCCGGCAGCGTTCATCTTGCCGAAGAGGCAGTCAAACTGGTCGATGAGGAGGCGGGACTCCTCGTTGAGGCGTTCCACCAGGGCCGGGCTCAGGGAGCCGTCGAGCATGAAGTGGGTCATCATGCGGAAATAGGGATCGTTCTCGATCAGGAAGTCCAGGAACTCCCCGGCGATGCGTTCCAGGGAAACCCCCTGGTTCTCCTCGACAGCCTGCCGGAAAGACTCGATGACGCGGCGGGATCCCCGGAGAAAGGCCTCGACGAACAGGGTCTGCTGGTCCGGGAAATAGCGGTAAATCGACGCGGGGGATATGCCGGCCTCGCGGGCGATGTCCCTCATGCTCACCTTGTTGAAGGGTTTGGCGGCAAAGGAGCGCTCTGCGGCGTCAACGATAAGGATTCTCCTGGCTTCCCGCTCCCGGAGCTTCAGTTTGGAAAACGTATCACCTTCCGTCGCCATGCGTCACATCCTCTCCCGTTCCGTGCCGCTCTATACAGGCATCGGGAGTTGAAAGGCAAGGAAATTGAATGCTTCCCCTTGACGGCCCTGGCCACGCGGCCTATACTCCGCTCCACATTGAGCCCGGGGGAATGTGATGGATCCTTCCAGATTGCCCGATCATTGCAGGCGCGCAGATCGGTGCTCCCGTTTCCGCAACCGTCCGTTTCAGGTCACTCTCCTGATCCTCGGAATCCTGTCGGTCCTGGCCGGCTGTACGGCTCAATATCCCCTGAATCCCGTTCTGGGTCCGCGGCAAACCGTTTCTCCGTCGGCCCGCGTCGTCATCGAGAAGGATGACCCCCTGTTCCTCATCCTGGCCTTCTCCGGCGGGGGAACCCGGGCGGCAGCGCTGTCCTACGGCCTGCTGGAGGCCCTCGAACGCATCGAGATCCCCGGGAACCGCACACTCCTGGACGAGGTGAACCTGATCACTTCCGTCTCCGGGGGCAGCTTCACGGCAGCCACGTACGGCCTCCGCGGCAAGGACATGTTCCGGGACTACCGCGGGCGCTTTCTCCTCCGGGACCACCAGTCCCACCTGGTCGCCGGCTTCCTCAGCCCCCTCAACTGGGCCCGCCTGTGGTCGCCCCGCTTCGGACGGAGCGACATGGCCCAGGAATACTACGACCAGATCCTCTTTGACGGCGCGACGCTGGGAGACATCCCCCGGCATGACAGGCCCGCCGTCATGATCCTCGCGACAGACATCCTGAACGGCCAGGTTTTCCCCTTCACGACCCTCCAGTTTTCCCTGATCTGCTCCGACTGGAAACGATTTCCCATCTCACGGGCCGTCGCGGCTTCGGCGGCCTTCCCGGGCGCTTTCACCCCGGTGATCCTGAAGAACTACGCCGGTGACTGCGGGTGGAAGCCCCCCGAGTGGATGACCAAGGCCCTGGAGAGGCCCGATCCGTCCAGCCGCGGCTATCACATGGCCAGAAGCATGGCATCCTATCTCGACCGGGGCAGCAAACCGTACATCCACCTCCTGGACGGCGGTGTCTCGGACAACCTGGGCCTCCGGAGCATCCTGGAGTACCTGGCAGTAAGGGGCGGCATCCGGGATTCCCTGCGGGAGCAGGGCTACACCAAAGTCCGGCGGATGGCCTTCATCATCGTCAACGCGGAAACGCGGGAAAAGCCCCGGTGGCGGCTCCTGGATGAGATCCCCGGCCTGGCGGCGATCGTGGGGGCATCCTCCACCGTCATGATCAACCGCTATAACTTCGAGACCGTCGACCTGTTGAGGCGGTACGTGCGGGACTGGTCCGAAGAACTGCATGCCGCCGGCATGCCGCCCATCGAGTTCTACGTCATCGAGCTGAGTTTCGATTACCTGCCGGACCAGGCGGAGCGGGAATATTTCCAGTCCATCCCCACATCCCTTTACCTGCCGGCGGGCGAGGTGGACCGCCTCCGCGGCGTCGCGCAGAGACTGCTCCTCTCGTCGGAGCCCTTCCGGAAAATGGTGCGGGACATGGGAGGACGGCTGCCGGGAAACCCACCGGCCGCGGGGATTCATGATTCAGCCGGGGAGTCGAAAACCGCCGCACCGCCCACTCCGCAGCCACAGCATCCGGCGCCCGTCGATGCGAAGGCCGAAACTGGGAAATGATCGTCAGCCGAGCTCCCGATGATCAGGCGTGCTCCCCTGCCTTTCGGAGCAGGAGCTGCCAGTCCTCGTTCACCATCTCCTGGATCGCGTCCAGGTCCTGGTCTGTCAGGTGCCGGAACCGCCCCTGGAGCTTGAAGTACTCCCGCACGAGGTATTCCCTGGGCTTGTAGTTGATGGTGTACCGGACGCCATCCTCCACCTCATAGAGGGGGAAGATGTTCGTCTGGACGGCCATGCGGGCGATCTTGATGGACATCTCGGAGGGAATCCGCCAGCCCGTGGGACAGCTCGCAAAGATGTGGAGGAACCGGGAACCCTTGATGGACTTGGCCTTCCGGGCCTTCCGGACGAGGTCCTCCGGGAAGGCGATGTTCGCCGTCGCCGCATAGGGAATCCGGTGCGCCACCAGGGCCTCCACGATGTTCTTTTTCCGCAGATGCTTCCAGTGCGTACCCGGGGTCGTCGTCGTCCAGGCCCCGTAAGGGGTCGAGGAGCTGCGCTGGATCCCCGTGTTCATGTAGGCTTCGTTGTCGTAGCAGACGTAGATGAAGTCCTCGTTCCGCTCCACGGCGCCGCTTAAGGCCTGGAAGCCGATGTCGAAGGTCCCCCCGTCGCCGGCCCAGGTGACGACGGTCGTCTCGGTGTCCCCCAGCATGTCGAGGGCCGCCCGGACGCCGGTAGCGGTGGCTCCCCCCGTTTCAAACGCCGTATGGATGACCGGGATCTTCAGGGTTGACTGGGGATAGGGGCCGGCGATGACGGACCAGCAGCAGGCCGGCAGGACCATGACGGTTTTTTCCCCCAGGGTCTTGAGGAAAAAGCGCATGGCGATGGTAGCCCCGCACCCCGGGCAGCCCACGTGGCCCGAACACATCAGTTCCTGGTCAAGAACGTCCAGTTGCATAGGCGGCCTCCGTAAGCCCGATCCAGATGCTTTCCGCCGGCGGAGCCTCGGCGGTCTTGGTCTGTTCGATCATCGACGCCAGCACGCCCGTCGTGATGTCCCGCCCTCCCAGGCCGGCGATGAACCCGAAGACGGGCGGATGTTCCGGCACGTTGCAGACGGCGGCCCGCACCTCCTGCGCGAAGATGCCTGTCGCCCCGAAGGAGAAGTTGCGGTCCACCACGGCGATCTTTTTCGCCCCCGCCAGGGCCCGGCGGATGGCCTCCACCGGGAATGGGCGGAACATCTTGATTTTCAGAATGCCGACCTTTTCCCCCTTTGCCCGCAGTTCTTCGAGAAGAATCCTTGCCGTGCTCGTCACCGTCCCGCTGGTCACCAGGACGATGTCGGCGTCTTCGCAGCGGACCGCCTCCACAGCGCCGTAACGGCGGCCGAAGATCCCGGCGAATTCCCCTTCGACGGAGTCGAGCTTCTCCAGGACGTCCTCCATGGCGGCGGCGATCTCGTAGCGCATCTCCATGTAAGCGTTCGGCGCCACCAGGGGGCTCAGGGCAAAGGGATGGGCCGTGTCCAGGCGGAAACCCGGTGCGTATGCAGGCAGGAAGCGGTCCACTTCCTCCTGCCCGGGCACGTCCACCGGCTCATACGTGTGGGAAAGGAAAAAGGCGTCCAGGACCACCATGGCGGGGAGGTTCACCATCTCCGCCAGGCGGTAGGCCATCAGCATCGTGTCGAGGACCTCCTGGGCGTCCTCGCAGTAGAACTGCATCCAGCCGGTGTCCCGCTGGGCCAGGCTGTCGCTCTGGTCCGTCCAGATGTTCCACCCAGGCGCGAGGGCCCGGTTCACCTCCGCCATGACGATGGGCAGGCGTGCCCCGGAGGCCCAGTGCAGGAGCTCGTGCATCAGGGCCAGCCCCTGGGAGGAGGTGGCGGTAAAGGTCCGGACGCCGGTGCTCTGGGCTCCAATCAGGGCCGCCAGGCAGGAGTGCTCGCTCTCGACCCGGAGGAAGCGGGCGTTCATCTTCCCCGAGGCGCAATAGTCCGAGAGGATTTCCACAATGTGCGTCTGCGGCGTGATGGGGTAGGCCGAGATGACCTGGACCCTGGCCAGCCGAACCGCCTCGGCCACGGCATGACTTCCCTCGAGGACCCGTCTCATGATTCCCCCTCCAGGGTCATGGCGTTGCGTGGACACTCGACCACACAGAGCCCGCATCCCTTGCAGTAGTCGTAGTTGATCCGGCGGTCCTCCCCTTCGTGGCCGCGGGCGATGGAGACGTCGGGACAGAAAAGGTAACAGTTGTCGCAGCCGTTGCAGATGCCGCAGTTGAAGCAACGGCCCGCTTCGCGCATGGCCAGGCCCGCGGAGATCTTCAGATCGATCTCGGCGAAGGAGCGGGACCGCTCCTCCACCAGGAGGCGCGGCTGGGTGATCCGGGGTTCGAAGGCGAAATAGTCCGTGTTGATCTCCTCCGGCAGGACGACGTGGCGGGTCCGCAGCCCCCGGGGTCCGCCCGTGAAGATCTCCATGGACAGGGACGGCCCGGGACCGACGGCGCAGGCGTCCAGACGGTCTTTCACCGTCGGCGGACCCTCCCGGAACAGGACGTCCAGGGCCAGGGCCGCCTGCTTGCCCGAGGCCACGGCGGTAACGACCATCTGGACGTCGTTCGTAACGTCGCCGCCATATACCCGCACCGACCGCCCTTCCGGGGCGACAAGGACGGAATGGCTGAGTTCGACGAGATTCGCCTCATTCCGGGGCGGGAGATGCCAGTCATGCGCCGCCCCGGCGCCCGCGGCCTTGAACAGGCGGTCCGCCTCGATCTCCAGTGTCGCGTCGCCGTCCGGCACGATGCGTCCCCGGCCGTCGGCGTCCTCCCCCTCGATCCTCATCCGGCGGAACGTGACCCGGAGCTTCCCGTCCCGGCGGAGGACACCCGCCGGAGCCAGGAGTTCCCGCAGTTCGACCCCTTCCTCCAGGGCCAGCTGCAGTTCTTCTTCGAAGGCCGGCATGTCCTGCCGACGGCGCCGGTAGACGATGACCGCCCGCCCGCCCAGGCGGACCAAGGTCCGGGCCACGTCGACGGCGGTGTTCCCTCCGCCCACGACGATCGACATGCCTCCTGCCGGCGGCGACGCGCCGCCCCGGACCCGGGCCAGGAAAGTGAGTCCTTCTTCGACCCCTTCGCCCCCTTCCCCCGGGATCCCCAGCGGCCGTTCCTTCCCGAACCCGCAGCCGAGAAACACGGCGTCGTGGTCCCGCTCAAGGGTTTCCAGTCCTGCCCGGTCGATCCGGCAGTCCGTCCGGATCTCCACGCCGAGGCTTTCCAGGCGGGCAATCTCGGGCCGGAGGGCGGCGTTCGGGAGACGATACGCGGGGATCCCCCAGCGGAGGATGCCGCCCGGCTCCGGCATGGCTTCCAGGATGCTGACGCGATAGCCCAGGCGGGCCAGGAAAAAGGCCGCGGCCAGCCCGGAGGGGCCGGCGCCGACGACGGCGATCTTCTCCTTTCGGGTCGGGAGCCGTCCCAGGTCGGACCGGAAGGCGTTACGCAGGGCAAGGTCGGCGAGAAATCGCTCCACCGTGTGGACCGCCACCGCTGAATCGAATCCGCCGCGGTTGCAGACGCCCTCGCAGGGGTGGAAACAGACCCGCCCGCAGACTCCCGGAAAGGGGTTCTCCATCAGGATCGTTTCCCAGGCCTCCCGGAAGGCGCCCTGGGTGGTCAGCATCTCGATGCGGGGGATGTCCTCACCGGCCGGGCAGGTGGCGCTGCAGGGGGCCGTCTTCTCTTCGAACCGCGGGCGGAGGTACCGCCACGAGCCGGTCAGGTTGCTCTCCGTGGTGGTGTAGGACCGGGGCAGAAACAGCGCCTCGGCCCTGCTCTGGTCTCGGTTCATGCGTTCCCCTCCCGATGGGTCAGGACGCGGCGACCCGGCCGAGGATCCGGACTTCCCGGTATGCCTCCTCGGCCGCTGCGATGTTGCGGTCCGGCTCCGACGGAACCTCTTCGCGGATGGCGGCGACGATGGCCTCCATGGGCGGTTCCCCGAACATGCGGGCAAAGGCTCCCATCATGGCCGTATTGACGATGGGAGCGGTCCGGCTCCCGAGGCGGTGACCGAGGGCGATCCGGCCTGCGTCCACGCAGGCAAGCCGCTGCCCCGCGTAAACGTCCGGATTTTCGGGGTCGATAGCGCTGTTCAGGAGAACCCATCCGCCGGGCTTGAGACCCCGGGTCACGTCGATGCTCGCCAGGAGCGTCTGGTCCTGGACGACCACGTGGTCCGGCGCGGTGACGTTCGTCCGGGCCAGGATTTTGGTTCGATCCAGCCGGAGGTATGCCTCCACCGGCGCCCCCCGCCTCTCCACCCCAAAGAATGGAAAACTCTGAACCTCCCAGCCCGCCTGGAAGAAAGCCTTGGCCAGGAGGATCGTCAGTACCACCGTCCCCTGGCCGCCGCGGCCGTGGAACCGGATCTCCACCATGTCCCGTCTCCCGTTGTTCAGAGGCTCCAGACGACGACAATTGCACGTGCGGGCCGTCCGTCGAGGCCCCGGAAACTGTGGTTCTGGTCGGAATCGAAATAGAGGGCTTCCCCGGGGGAGAGCGCCTCCACCCGGTCGTCGGTGCGGAATTCGAGCCGCCCCTCCAGGACATAAACGAACTCCTCGCCGTCGTGGCAAGTGAAGACCATGTCCCCCGTCTCCAGCGGCCGGAACTCGACGAAGAGCGGCTCCATGTGCTTTTCCGGTTTTCGGGTCTCCAGCGCCTCGTAGATGTAATCCACCTCCCCTTCGTGATGGTGGGGGCGGCGGGCGATCTTGCGCCGGTCCGCGAGGCGGGTGATGGACACCCGGGCTGCGGGCTGTTCGTCCTCGAAGAAGCGGGCCATTCCCACGCCCAGCGCCCGGGCCAGCTTCAGGAGGGTCGCCACGGGCGGGACGAGTTCGCCGGCCTCGATCTTCTCCAGGCTCTCCCGGGTCATTCCCGATCGGGCCGCCAGATCCTGCAGGGTGAGGGACTTGTTCTCCCTCGCCTCCCGGATCTTGGCACCGATCTTGAGCCCCTCAAACGCTTCCATTGACTGTTCCTGGTTCATGATGCACCTCGATGGCGATGCCGGGCGGGTAACATGAAGAACGCAGCGTGCGCTCCCTGCGGTCAGACTACTCCCGGCACATTGGAAGTCAACTTTTTTTTCAAAAACTTTTAATCATAAATCAACATCGACATCGGAAATCCGACATCATAGAAAATTACGAAAATGCGGATTTATCACCTATGAAATACTCTGAAAAATATACCAAAGGGAAAAAATCATTTGACTGCAAACTGCCGGGAGAGTAGTTTTTCACTGCAATTCATTATTCTTCGGGCCGCCGGTCCCCGGCATTCCTGCTCGAAGGTGGAGCACGGCCGGGAATCCTGCGGCGGGACAAGTCTTCCGGGCACAGCCCGTTGTTCTGGAAAGGAGGTCGCGCATGACCACCACTGTGATCATCATCATCGGTTTTCTCATTTACATCGGTCTTTACTTCACCTACGGGAAAAAGATCGAGCGAGACGTGGTCCGGGCGTCGGACGAGAACGCAACGCCCTCCCAGCGCCTTTACGACGGCGTGGACTACATCCCCGCCCACAAGGCGGTCCTCTTCGGGCATCACTTTTCCTCGATCGCCGGGGCGGGACCGCTCGTCGGACCCGCCATGGCCCTCTGCTGGGGCTGGCTTCCGGGCCTTCTGTGGGTCTGGATCGGCAACGTCCTGATCGGCTCCGTCCATGACTACCTGGCCCTGATGGCGTCCGTACGCTACGACGGCAAGTCCGTCCAGTTCGTGGCCACCGACCTGATCTCCAAGCGGACGGGGACGGCCTTCTACTGGATCGTCTTCTTCCTCCTGATCCTGGTGGTGGCGGCCTTCGCCAATATCATCGGCCTGATGTTCGCAAAAACTCCGGAGATCTCCGGGGCCTCCATCTACATGACCATCGCCGCCCTCATCTTGGGAGCCCTGATCTACCGGGTGAAGATGAACCTGCCGGGGGCAACGGTCATTGGGATCGTCCTGATGGCCTTCGCCATCTGGCTGGGATCGGAGATCCCCGTCCCGGGCAGCTATAACGTGTGGATGGTGGTCCTCTTCGTTTACATCATCATTGCCGCGGCGATCCCGGTGAACATTCTCCTTCAACCTCGGGATTACATGAACTCCTTCCTCCTGTACTTCGGCATCGCCCTCGGGTTCATTGCCGCCGTTGTCAGTTTCCGGGGCTTCGAGATCCCCATGGCCACGACGTTCTCCCCGATCCTCCTGGGCGGCAAGCCGACACCGTTCTGGCCCGCCATCCCGCTGGTCATCGCCTGCGGCTCTCTCTCGGGTTTCCACTCCCTCGTCGCATCGGGAACGTCATCCAAGCAGCTGTCCAAGGAAAGTGACGGTCTTTTCGTCGGGTACGGCGCCATGTTCACGGAAGGATTCCTCTCGACGGTGATCATCTGCGCCATCGGCGGGTTCGGATACACGGCCATCCAGAACGCCCACGCCGCCCAGGTGGCCGCCGACGCCGCCAAGGCCGCCGCCGCGGGCGCCGCCTTCACGGCCCCGACGCTGGCCCTGACCATGGACAACTGGGGAGAACTCTACACGAAGACGACGACGGTCCTGAAGCTCTCGGCACCGAACATGATCGTCCAGTGCTTCTCCGACATGGTGGCGGCCACCTTCCTGGCCTTCATCCCCGTGAAGATCGTCAAGATCATCGCGGGACTCTGGATCTCCGCCTTCGCGCTTACGACCCTCGACACGACGAACCGTCTGGCTCGCTACTGCCTGGTCGAGATGCTGCAGCCCCTGAAGGACAAGGCGGAGGGCCTCTACAAGGCCCTGACCTTCCGCTGGACCGCCTCGCTGATCCCGGCGGCCATCGGCATCTACCTGGCCTGGAGCAATCAGTTCACCATCCTCTGGCCGTCCTTCAGCGCCGCCAACCAGCTCATCGCGTCTATCGCCCTGATGACCGGAGCGGCCTATGCATCCAAGCGGCTGAAGTCCCAGTTCGCCATCATGGCCACGGTTCCCGCCTGGATCCTCTGGTTCACCGTCACGGCGGCCATCATCTGGTTCATGTACGTCGTCATGCCCGGAGCAATCGCCAAGAGCGCCGGTCCGGGCTGGACGGTCCAGATCATCATGGGGATCATGTTGCTGTTGAACATCCTCTTCATCGTCGACTTCGCGAAGTCGGGGAAGAAGTAGGACGGCATCGACAACCGCCTTTTGAACGACGAACCGGCGCGGGGCGAACTCCGCGCCGGTTCCCTTTCCCGGCCCGGTGTTCATGCGATCTTCCTTTTTCCGCTACTGCCGTGATATCGCCTCCGGCCTGGGCACCGCCCAGCGGGAGCGTCTGGCGGCGCTGACCTGCATTGAGGAGCGGGAACTGGAGAACATCTTCGCACTCCTTCTCCTGGGATCCTTTGTGGGTCTCCCGGCGCCGCCGACCTTTCTGTCGGTGGAACTCCTGCCATTTATGGAGAAGGAACTGCGGGTGCTTCATCAGCGTGCGGAGGACGCCCCGGACACGCTGGCGGAGATGATGGGCATCCTGGGGGTCGAAGGATGAGGATTCTCTTTTACACGGGCAAGGGCGGCGTCGGAAAATCGACCATGGCGGCGGCGGCGGCCTGGCAGCTTTCGCAGCGCCACCGCGTTCTGGTCGTCTCCCTGGACCCGGCCCACAACCTGGGGGACGTCTTCGGCGTAACCCTCCGGGGCCGGCGGAAACGCTTCACCGACAACTTGCACCTTGAAGAAGTGGACCTGAAAAAGCTGACCCGGGCGTACCTGAAGCGGGAGGTCACGGTCCTCTCGGAGACCTACAACTACCTGCAGGTGCTCAATCTCGACTCGTATTTCTCCGTCCTCCAGTATTCGCCGGGCATCGAGGAATACGCCCTCCTCACCAGCATCGAGAAGACGATTCGCGAAGACACCCGCTTCGACTACATCCTCTTCGATACGCCGCCCACGGGCCTGACTCTTCGCTTCCTGGCCCTGCCCCAGGTCACCATCACATGGATTGAACGCCTCACAGCCATCCGCCGGCAAATCCTGAAGAAGCGCTTCACCATCCAGAAGATCCGCGGCGCCGCCGACGCCGAGGCGAAAAGCCGGGAGATCGTCCTCAACTACCGGGAGGATGATGACGACATCCTCAAGCGTCTCAAGGCGCTCCACTCGAACTATGTGGCATTGAACCGCATTCTCCAGGGCCGGGGCTGTGGCATTGTTCTCGTTTTCAATCCCGACATCCTGTCCCTGCGTGAATCGGAACGGCTCCTGGACGGTCTGAAGGAATTGAAGCTGCCCCTGCGGCTGCTGATCCAGAACAAGGTCACCGAAGAAAACCGCAGGACGGCGGACCGCACGGCCGGTATCCTGCGGGAAAAGGTCGCTCCGGGAATCCCCCTGCAGCGGGTTCGTCTCGAGGCCTCCCTGCCGGAGCAGTCGGCCGGGCTTTTCACCCTGCCGGAAGACCTTACAAAACACCTCACATCCATGGAAGGTACCGATGTTTGAACACGATTACCTCGCCGGCCAGCCCCTTTTCTACCTCTTCATCGCCTTTTCGGCGCTTCTGAGTTTCGGCTATTTCTGGGGCAAGCGCTACAACGAGAAGCTGTACAGGACGTCTTTTCAGGACCTCGTGGACATTGTCAAGCCCGTCGACCAGACCTTCACCAACATCGGCGGGATCATCGGCTTCCATGCCCGGCTCACACCGCCGAAACGGTCTCCCTTCGAGCGGATCGACGCCACGATCACGTTTCTTCCCCGCCACTCCTGGCTCTGGATGCCCATCTCCAAGATCGTCCGGAAATACGACCGGCTCTTCGTGACGATCCACCTGCGCCGCAACCCAATTGGGGAAGGGCATTTGATCGAGACGGGCTATGCCCGTTTCCGGGGCCCGAAAATCTCGAACGAGTCCATGCTCCAGCGGGAGGAAATCGCCTGGGGTACGAAGAAGTTCCTGCTTTACTATGGCGGCGAGGCCATGCGCGGCCACCTCCACCGGTACGTCGAAGGGCACGGCGACCCCGGTCAGGTCCGCCATATCGCCCTCGTTCCCGAACAACGGAAATGCTTCATCTTCCTCATACCCCGCAAGAACAGGGTGGCCCGCTCCTTCGATCCGGTCTATCGATGGCTCCCTTCCGTCCTGAAACCGGAAGAGGATTCCTCCACGGGCAAAAGGAAAGATCGATAAGACGCGAAAAACATCCCGGAACGTCCGTAACTCCGCCCCCTGCCTCACGAAGTCCTTATCCTGATGGAGTTTTTTCTTGACATGTGGTTTTCTGTCAGGCAACTTCAAACACAGTGAAGCGTTATCTTCCGCTTCGGGACGTTTGGTCCCGGACGATCCTCGTCATCCTGATTCTTCCACCGGCAATGCAGGGGGCGGCCCGCACCGCCTGAAAAATAGACCCGCTTTCCAGAAGGAGGAAGAACCATGGCCAAAAGGCAACCGCTGAACGTCTTCGACTTCGCCATTCGCGCGGAAAAGGAAGGAATCGATTTCTACACGAAGGCGGCCAAGAAATTCACCGACTCCGACCTGAAGAACCTCTTCCTGAAGCTGGCCAAGGAAGAGGCTGTCCACCTCAAACTCTTCACGGAACTCAAAATGAAAGCGGACACCCTGGACATAGACCAGATCCTGAGGGACCCGGACATTGACGATTACATGGAGGCCATCGTCCAGGATGGGTTGTTCCCCAAGGGTGATACCGTGAACAAGCGGCTGGAACGGGTGGACAGTCCGGTAGCCGCGGCTGTGATGGCGATGGCGGCCGAGAAGAATGCCATCCTCCTCTACTCGGAGTTGGCAAAGCTCTCGCGAGACAGGGAACAGAAGAAGCTCTTCGAGAAGATCGTCAAGGAGGAAAAGTCACACGTGGTCATGGTGCGGAATGTCCGGGCCGATCACGACCCGGCGTACGCGGCCATGGCGTTCGGACGCTTCTTCTAGACGTCTGTTGAAAAAGGCTTCGGTCACTTCGGGCCGGCCGGCAGGATGGTGATTTCCATTCCGGGAAAGGCTTCCCCGAAAGCGGCCTGCAGGTCCCGGGCAATCCCGGCCAGGACCGTCTGGGCAATGGCGGCGCAGGTGACGCATCGCGGCAGGTGGCCGTAAGTGTCCAGGAACACGTACAGCGTTTTTTCCTGCTCGCTCAGCCGGACCCGTTTGACGATCCCGAGGTCCGAGACCGGCAACCCGCTCTCGGGGTCCCGGACACGATCCAGGACCGCGTCGACCTTTTTTGTCCACTCGGCGTTCATGGCGGAGACTCCTTTTCTTTTTCTCCTTCCCTGTTTTTTCCGAGGGTCTCGGAAAACAGGTCGAGAAAAGGCTGAAAAGGGGCTATGGGTGAGGCCGTTTTCCCGGCGGACTGGGACCATTCGGTTCCCAGATCCAGCCACTTCCTGAACTGGTCGTCCGCGACGGACCGGTAGGCAAGGTAATTCTTCAGGATCTGCTGGAGGTATGTCTCGAAGAAGTCCGAGAGAATGTTGTCCCCGAAGCGGATCATCAGGTGAAGAAAGGGAACGGGGAGCAGGAATTGCTTCTTCCGGGACTCCTCCAGAAGGATCTGGGTCAGGATGAAAGCGGTCACGTCTTCCTTCGTCTTTGCATCTTCCACCGTGACGGTTCTCCCCTCCTTGATCGAACGGGTCAGGTCCTCCAGCGTGATGTAGGCGCTTCGTTCCGTATCGTAGAGGCGGCGGTTCCCATATTTTTTTACGAGCAGCATCTTGGTCATTGTCTTTTCTCCATGGAGGACAAATCTACCCGGAAGATTGCCTCGTTGCAACATAAATATTTTTACCGTCCGATAAATGGGTAGCCAAGAAGATAAATTATCAATATATACAGATCTTTAAATTATTTCCGACAAAAAATTGCCACAAGCAGCGCTTTATTGCATTGCAACATTTTTCCTTGACACACCCTCCAGCCGCATTATATTAGCAGCAAAAATCAAGCGCAGGAGCGCAGGGAGGTACCCGAAAAATGGAACAGGAAAGAATCGTGAAGCAGATCATCGGTTTTTACAAGACCACCTTTGACAGCAGCTTCAACGCAATGACGATCCTTCAGGAGCAGTCCGAGAAGATGATGCAGACCGCTCTGGATCAGTCCCCGTGGATTCCCGAAGAGGGCCGCAAGATTGTCGGGGAATGGATGAAAGCGTATCGTCAGGGCCGGGACGACTTCCGGTCCGCCGTTGACGAAAGCTACGGGAAAGTGGAAAGCTTCTTTTCCTCCAAGACCTGGCAGGACGTGGCGCAGGAAGCCCAGAAAGCCCGCAAAACCAAGTGAGACCCGCCGGGAAAAGCCGGCAGAACCCGCACCGCCCGAAAGGAGGTTGGACGATGGATCCCAAACAGATGACCAAGCAGATGATCGATTTCAACAAGACAGCCTTTGATAACACTTTCAATGCTATGACGGTCCTCCAGGACCAGACGGAAAAGATGGTCAGCATGTACCTGGAGCAGGCTCCCTGGTTTCCCGAAGAAGGAAAGAAACTCATCAACGAGTGGGTTCGAGCCTACAAGAAGGGCCGCGAAGACTACAAGGGCATCGTGGAAGCGAACTACAAGAAAGTCGAAGAGTATTTCGCCAAGGCAAAGTAATCCGCAGCATCCCGCCCGGGTCGTTCATTCGACCGCAAAACTCCTGAACCCCGGATCCCGGCGGCCGTGAGATCGCCGGGATTCGTTTATGTCCTGCTTTGGGGTTTCAAACATGATTTCCAAGAGCACCGCCCCGGATACGATCGCCGAGGCATCCTTTTTCATCACCCGAGACTGCCGGCAGCGGCTCTCCGAGACGCACATGGAACTGTTCGCCGCCTTCACGGAGACCTGGCGGGCCAATACATCGCTCCTGAAAAGCGTCCTGACCTACCCCACCGGCATCTCGGTCCCCCTATGGGAATCCATCCGTTCCCTCCTTGATCTCCAGTCCGAACATTGCCTTCGGGCTCTGGAGACGGCGACCCATGCCGTCGAAGCCGGACAGCACTACGGCGTCGGCGTCCTGGCCTATCTCAACGAGTTTATGAATCCTTACTGGACGGCCCTGAGCTCCTTCAGTTCACTGGAAAAGGACAAGCTCGTCCGGACGCCCTTACTGCAGAGCGCAGTGGATTATTTCGAACTGCTTCAGTTCAACACCCAGATCGCCGAACAGGGCGTGAAAGGGACGATGAGCGGGCTTGAAGACTTCCACCGCCGGGAGGCCCTCCGTCTCGGCAGGGCGGTTCTCAACAGCCTCCTGGGCAAACGAGAGGAAGGGCTCAAGGACTACAGCGCCGGCATGGCCCGCCTGATGGACGCGCTGGTGTACCGCTATCCCGAGGCGATCCGGGCCATCGAGCCGGAGTTCGGATTTCATTTCGACGACGGCGGATACGTTCTGGCGGATGAAACGGACCGCTTTTTCCTCTACCGGGTCCTGCCGCGGGATCCGGCCGTGAAAACCCGGCGATCCGGCAAGCCCGTCCTGATCATGCACCCCTATGTCCTGGGCCCCAACATCCTGGCCTTCCTGCCCGGAGAAAACAAGAGCTACGTCCACGCCTTCGCCAACCGGGGCGTCCCGACGTACATCCGGATCCTCAAGGACATCGAGACGAATCCGGCCGTGCAGGTCATGACCGGAGAGGACGACGCCCTGGACACCCGGCGCTTCTGCGAGACCCTGAAGGCCGCCCACGGCCGCCCCGTTACGCTCAACGGCTTTTGCCAGGGCGGCTTCATCGCCCTCCTGGACATCCTGTCGGGGGAACTCGACGGACTGGCGGACGCGCTGATCACCTGCGTCGCTCCCATGGACGGCACCCGGAGCAAATCGCTGGTGGAGTACATGCAACACCTGCCGCCGCGCTTCCGGGACCTGAACTACGCCGTCAAGGGGCTGCCCAACGGCAACCGCATCGTCGACGGCAAGGTCATGAGCTGGGTCTACAAGCTCAAGAGCATGGACAAGGAAGCGCCCCTGGTGACCCTCTACCGGGACATGATGAATTTCCAGCGCGATGACGGGCCCGTGAGGATCGGCAAGACGGCGGCGGCGATGAACCACTGGTTGATCTATGACCGGAATGACCTGCCGGAGGGAATCACTCGGCTCAGCTTTTACTCCTATACGATCCCCATCACCACCGACGGTACGTTGCCTGTGACGCTCTTCGGCAGAACCCTCAACCTGCGGGGCATTCGCGAGAAGGGAATCCGCTGGCTCATCTGCTACGCCGAGGGGGACGACCTGGTGGATCGCGACGCAGCCCTGGCGCCTCTGGACCACCTCGACGACGTGGAGGTGACGCCCTTCCCGAAGGGCCACGGCGCCATCGCCACGTCCTGGTCCGATCCCGACTCCGCCTGCGCCCTCCATACCCGTTTCGGCAAGGGATACCGGGGACCCGTCCGCTTCCAGCTCGATCTGGAGGCGGAGTCAGAGGCGGAATAAATCGAGAGGCCTCTCCGGGAAAGAGAAATTCCGGGAGGACAAAGACCCTGCATCCGAATGATCAAGGATGCCCCTGGGAGGTGACCCGATGGATCGAAGCTTTTACGAATTCTGGGGACGCTACTTCCTGGGCCTGGCCCGGGGCCGGCAGCAGTTCGAGGACGTGACGGCCTGGATGCGCCAGGGATTCCAGGGTTCCGAAGGTCTGACGGAGGTCTTTCGCAAGGCCTACGGGCTGGACCGGGAGGAAAAAACGGACACCGCCGATTTCTGGCAAAAGACCCAGGAATCCTTCCTGGCGTCGCTCCGCGAATACCTGGCCCTTTTCGACGTCGTCCCCCGTGAGGACCTGGCGGCCCTGCAGCGGGAAAACGAAGAGTTGAAGAAGACGGTCGCCCGACTGGAGGAAACCCTTCGCAGGCAGCAGGATCTCCTCGGTGAAAAGGGGCTGGATCCGGCCGGCATGATCGAGGGATTTCAGGACCTGATGCAGAAACAGGCCGACGAGTTCCAGAAGCTCATCGAAGCCATGGGGCGGCAATTCGACAAGAAGAAACAGCCCCTCTCTTCATAGCAGGCCGGCCCCGATCTTCGCCGCCAGGGGCACCAGGACGTTCACGTAATCGTCCGTCCAGGGGCGGCACGCGGCGATTCCGTCCTCCGTCCCGAAGGGAATCCATCCCCGCTCTTTCAGCGCGGCCAGCCGGCCGGGCTCCGCCGCCAGGGCCACATAGACCGTCGTCAGCCGGTAGCGGCCGTCGGCGGGATCGGGGCCCGACACCTTCACAACCCCTTTCAGACAAAGTTTTCCGGCAATCGCCTTTACGACCGGCCGGAGGTCGTAATAACGATTGGAGAGGTGGAAGAGCATCAGCCCTCCCCCGGACAGGCGTTTTCGGTATCCCTCGACGGCCTCCGCCGTCAGCAGATGGGTCGGGATGCCGTCGCCGCTGAAGGCGTCAACGAACACGAGATCATACGCTTCCTCCCCACCCACGCCGCGCTCCAGGGACAACCGTCCGTCCCCCTGGAAGACCCGAATCCGCGCCGGTGTGTCGGCCAGATAGCTGAACCAGCGCCGCGCTACGGTTTCCACGTCGGGATCGATCTCGAAGAAGTCGATCCGGTCTCCCGGGCGCCCGTAGGCCGCCGCAGTCCCAGCCCCAAGGCCGACGGCGGCGATGCGCCGGGGAGCGGGAAGCCCTGCAAAGACGTCACCCAAACCCCTGCTTTCTCCATAGTACAATGTGGGCCGGCGGCGCCTCGACTCGTCGAGAAACTGGGTGCCGTGCAGTGTGGAGCCGTGAATGAGCGTCCGGATCCCGCGGGGGGCATCGGAACCCGCGGCCTCTTCCACCACCCGGAGGATGCCGTAGTAATTCCGCAGTCGTTCCTTTTCCTGGAAAGAGGCCGCCGGCCAGGCGCCCAGGAGAACCATCCCCGCCAGCACGCCCAGCCCCGCCGCGTGCACGGTTTTCATTGCCGACGTCGAATTCCGCCAGAATCCCGGCAGTTCCTTTCGCTGCATCCATGCCAGGACTGCTCCCAGAGCGAGGACCGTCAGTGGGTATTCGTAGAGGCCGCCGAACAGGAGCGGGGCGCCGAGGCTGACGGCGGCGCCGCCGAGGGCACCGCCCAGGGCGATCATCAGGTAATATCCCGTCAGGCCGGCGGGCGGCGGACGAAGCCGGTAAAGCGCATCATTGGCCAGAAGGCAGAGGACGAACAGGACCGCCAGGTGCGCCGCCAGGTAAATCACCTGCGGAGACGTCAGAAGATAGAGGAGGAGAGCCGCCAGCAGGATCTCCGGCCACAGGCGGACGAGAAGGCGCGGCAGTCCGCGTCCGTCCCGGAAAACGACGACGAAACTGGCCAGGTACAGGGCCAGCGGGAGGATCCAGACGAGTGGATAGGAGCCGACTTCCACGGCGATGACGTTCGTCACCGTCAGCAGGAAGGCCGAAGGCAGGGCGCCCAGCAGCAGCCAGGGAATCCAGCGGCTCCTTCCCGAACCGGAGGGAAGGTCTACCGAAACGGAGGGCCGTGTCGCCTCCGGCATCCTTTTCCCGGGGCGCAGGAGCAGCCAGGAAGCGGCCGCCAGGAGACCGTACATGACGTAGCCGGCCGTCCAGACCCGGCCCTGGGCCGCCAGGCCGAGGTAAGGCTCCACCAGGAAGGGATAGGCCAGGAGGCCCGACAGCGAACCGGCGTTGGATGCGCCGTAGAGCACGAAGACATTGGCTCCGCCACCGAGGGAAGAGCGGGCCAGCCAGAGCTGGGCCACCACGGCGGTGGTGGATAGGACCGCAAAGGGGACGGCTACGTGCTGCAGCAGCAAGCGAAAGAGCGACACTAGCGGCGTTCCGGGGTCCGGCACCTGGGGAATCGACAGAGGAAGAAAGGCCAGCGGGACGAGAAGGAGCAGCAGGTGGACGGCTCCGGCCCGGACAGCCCAGAGGTGAGCATAAAGATAACCCGCCAGGAGCATTCCCTGGAAAAACATCAGGCAGACGAGCCAGACCTGGACGGTCCCGCCCATGAGGGGCAGGAGGAGGCGGCCCGTCATCGGCTCCAGGGAAAAAAGGAGGAACGCGCCGAGGAAGACATGGCCCGTGAGAACTGCTCGCGCCGCACTGCTTCCCGGCGAAGGTCCGGCGCCGGAATCGGGGCCTTTCACCGGGTCACCCCGGTGGCCGGAGATCGGACCCGCTCGACGGACTCCGGCGTGAATTGCGCCTTTTCCAGCGCATCCGCGAGGACTTCCCGGAGTTTCCCGTTTTCCGGGTCGTCCAGGACCGCCGCTAGCGCGGCCAGCCAGGGCGGGCGGCCCATCGCCCGGACCATGTCGGCCCTTCCAACCGCCAGGCCGACGTCCTGAAAAGGTCCTCCGGCAGCCGCGCGGATGTCGATCAGGATCCAGCGGCCGGTTCCCGGGAGCGTCGTCTGCCACAGGTTTGTACGATCGGCCCCCGCCGAAAGGGTCACCCAGCCGCGCCGGCCCGCGATCCCTTCATGGACCGCCTCCAGCGGATTTCCAACCGTCTTCAGAACCAGTGCGGAGGCCAGGGCAATTTCCTTCTCCCAGCGGTCCGGACGGCACGTGAGATCTGCCGGACGGCCGGCGAATCCGATCTCCATGAGCCGGTCGTGTGCTACGGGTCCGCCGAAGAGTCGCATCGTCAGGACCCGTCCCTCCTTCGTCGGCTCCTCTCCGGCCAGGGCAAAGATGTCTTCATAGGGAGCCGGCGGTGAAATGGAGGCCAGCGTCACCGCTGTGGGCGGCTCCGCTCCGACGAGGATGACCGTGGGCAGGCCGCCGGAAAAGGAAGCGGGTGTGATGTGGATGTCCCGGTAACGAACGGGGGGAATGGGGATCGGAACGCCGTCGACGACGATCACCCAGTAAGGAATGGAGTAGGAACGATCTGGACGGGGGGTGACCACGACGCCGGCGGACGGTTCCTTCAGCAGGCTCCGTCGCACGGTCTCGCAGCGTCCTGGCCAGGCGGCCGCCGGATCCATTGCCAGGCGGTCCGGCGCGGACGCGCAGCCCGCCAGGAAGAGAATCATCAGGAAGAAAAACAGACGCGTCCGCAAAAAGGTCGTTCGGGCCTTCCAGCCGCCCCCCCGGCCCGTGAGGGCAACCGGGGGGCGCCCGGATTCCCCGGGCGCCGCATCGACGGATTCGTTCAGAATTTTTTCCATGTTCACGACTTCGGAGCCTTCGGCGGCATGACGACCGCTTCCCCGTCGAGGACGACGATCCCGTCCTGGTTCCGGCAGGTGGTCTTCAGGCGGGCCCGGTTCTTCTCCGGGATCAGCTCCGCCACTTCCACCCGCGCGGTAATCGTATCGCCCATACGGACGGGCGCCAGGAAGTTCAGCTCCTGCCGCAGGTAGATGGTCCCCGGGCCAGGGAGCTGCGTTCCCAGGAGGGCGGAGATGAAGCCCGCCGAAAGCATGCCGTGGGCGATCCGGCCCTTGAAGAAGGTTTTCTCGGCATAGGCCTGATTCAGGTGCGCGGGGTTGAAATCGCCGCTGATGCCGGCGTACAGGTAAACATCCGTCTCCGAAACGGTCTTGGCGAATTCAGCGGCGTCTCCGACCTTCATCCGGTCGATGGTGATGCCCGTCATGTCTCTTCTCCTTTCGATCGATCATTCCAAACAGCCGGTGTTTTTCCGTCGGGAAGGTTCCTGCAAACAGCGATCATCCGGGCCGTTCAAAATGCCCGGATGCGATGCCCATCCACGAGGGATGCAAGGCGCCCGAGATTAAGAGCCGCGAGCCGCACTTTCGGGTACGTTGAGCGGCTCGTGATGAGGGCAACGCCGCAGACGGCCCTTTTTCAACAGCCTCAAAACCAGCAGCGATGACTCCACGCGTCATCTTTCATCCCCTTCAGGTCGTTCTGCAGCATCATGTAGAGGCTCGCGTTCTGGATCGCGAGGCCGCCGTGATGGGCCAGGACGGACACCTGCAGGATTTCCAGATCCGAGAACTCCCGGGGCGCATCCGTGTACAGGCGGAGGACTCCGATGACGTCTTCCCGGGCCTTGATGGGGACACAGAGAATCGACACGATGCCTTCCTGCACTTTTTCTTTCCGGTACTGGACGCCCTTGTCCCGGGCGGCATCCTTCACCACCACGGGTACACCCGAGAGGGCCTCGGCAATGCTCCGCTCCGCGTAGATCGGCCCCTTGTTGATGTACTTCTCGCTCAGGCCGTAGCTGGCGGCAAGGCGCAGTTCCGTCCTGTCGTCGTTCAGCAGGCGGATGCTGGCGGCCTTTACGCCGAGGGCCAAGGCCACCTTCTCCGTCATGGTCTGGAGGATCACCCGGATGTCGAGGCTCGAGTTGATGGCAGACAGCAGCTCCAGGGAGATGCGGATGTTGGCCCGGATGGTCTCCAGCAGCCGGGCATGCTCCACCGCCATTCCCCCCTGCTCGGCCAAGGTGGTGAGGAATTCGATCTCCTCCTTGGAGAAATCGCGGATATCCGCCGTGTAGAGAGAAAGGACGCCGATGGGCCGGTCGTTCACCATGACCGGCACTGTCAGGATGGAACCGATCCCCTCGGCCTTCTTGAGGTCCCGGTTTTCCAGCCGCTTATCGTTCACCGCATCCCGGTAGTGAAGGTAGCCTTTCTTCATAAGCTCCTGTGGAACGCGGTCCACGTGTCCCGGCCCGGCATGCTGGTACTTCCTGGAGAGTCCCTTCTGGGCTGCCGCCACGTACTGCTTCGTTTTTTCATCCGCCAGGAACAGGGCGGCCGCCTTTGCGTCCATGGCCTCCATGGCGCTCCGGACGATCAGGTCGAGAAGTTTGTCTCTCTCCAGGGTGGTTCCCAAAGCGCGGCTCACCTTCTTGATCGTCTGGAAAAAATCCTTCCCTTCCTTTTTCGCAGCCATCGTCTCTACCTCGCTTCCATGGATTCGCGGCCCGTCGTCCGGTCCGCCGGTGCGCTGCCGCCTCGAGTCCGCGGCGCCGCCGGTTTTTTCCCGGCTTTTCCTTTCCCTTTCGCTTCCTTCGCCGCCGGTTTGGCCGCCGCCATCATCTCGGCCAGCCGCGCCGCCGGTTTTTTCTTCGCCGCGGGGGCGCCGTCCCTCTCCATCAGCCACCGGACGATCTTCGGGGCGAACTCCCGCTGGGTCTTGGAGCTGACATAGATCCCGATGTGCCCCGTGTCCAGACAGATGTCCTCCGTATCCTTGCTGCCCACCGCCTTTGTCAGCTTGTCACAGGCCTCCGGTGGAACCAGGTGGTCGTACTGGCCGTAGAAATTCAGGAGCGGCATGGTGATCCGCTTCAGGTCCACCCGCTTTCCGCCCACCATCAGCTTGCTCTGGATAAGCAGGTTCCCGTGATAGAAATCCTTGATGAACTGGCGGAAGGTCTCCCCGGGAACATCGGGGCTGTCGAAGATCCATTTCTCCATGCGGACGAAATTCTCCACGAAGGCCCTGTTGTCCATGTTCTCGAAGAAGCCGATGTACTTGTCGATCATCAGCCGGGCCGGGTTCAGGAGCAGGAACCCCATGTTCATGACGTCGCCGGGCAGGTTGCCGAACGTGTCCACGAGCTTGTCCACATCGATGGCCCGCATCCAGACGTGGAGCAGCCCTTTGCTGGTGTCGAAGCTGGAGGGGGTGACGGTGGTAACGAGGTTCCGGATCTTCTCGGGGTGCAGGGCCGAGTAGATGACGCAGAACGTCCCGCCCATGCAGATCCCCATCAGGTTGATCTTCTCCGTTCCGGTCCGCTCCCGGATGAAGTCGACGGCTCCGTCGATGTAGCCGTTGACGTGATCGTCGATGGTCAGATATCGATCCTTGCGGGTCGGGTAGCCCCAGTCCAGCATGTAGAGATCCAGCCCGCTGTTCATGAAGGTTTTGACGACGCTCCGGTCCGGCTGGAGGTCCAGCATGGTCTCCCGGTTGATGAGGGCGTACACCACCAGGAGCGGGGTCCTGACGGACTTCTCCACATCCGTCCGGTAGTGCTTGAGCTTGACCCGGTCCTCCTGCCAGACCATGTCATAGGGCGTGGTGGCCAGGTCGGTGTGGAGCGGGCTCAACAGGACTTCCGACGCCTTGGTCACGCGCTCCTGCGCCTTTTCGGCATCTTCCGCCAGGTTGGCCAGGATGAGGTCCAGAGAGATCTTCGGCTGTTCCATCGTTCCCTCCTATCCGGTGGCGGGAGTGGATCCTTTTTCGAGGGCCTTCACCCGCCGTTCCAGCTCCCGGACCCGCCGCTTGAAGATGTGCAGGTCCTTGATCAGTTCGTCCATCTCCTTGTTCGTGGGCACCGGCAGGAACTGGAGCACGTCCTGCAGGACCGAATTTTTCGAGGCGATGAAGGAATCCAGCTGGCCGAGCATGTTCCGCAGGGCCTCCAGGTACTCGGGGGACTGGAAGAGTGTCATGTAGTGGCCTTCCAGGATCCGGAGCCACAACTGGTAGTAGTCCCTCGACTTCTCGGGGATCTTTCCCTCCCGCTGCAGCTCCTCCAGCTTCTCCTGGAAGACCTTGGAGGTTTTCTCCACCGGGACGGAGAGGACGTAGAGGAACTCCGAAAAGGCCGCCTGGAAAAGATTCATCTGATCCATGCACTCGTTGAACCGCTCCTGGTAGTAGCGGGTCAGCCCGAGCTGGGGAATCTTGTAGAACTGACTGATCTCCTCCTCGTAGATCTCCTTCCAGGCCTTGATCAGGTTCTGGTCGATGGCCTCGAAATGGTAGGCCTCCGTCTTCTGCCCGATCTTGCCGGCCTTCTCGACCATCCGCTCCTGGGCCTTCATCACGGCCAGCCAGCCGGCCTGCGCCAGCTTCAGGTAAAAATCAGGCAGCGTTTCCAGCCCCTTGACGGCGGCATCGGCAGTGGTCGGATCGCTGGCGGCGCTCGAGAAAGACTGCCACATCCGGAAGACCGTCTCCCAGCTCTCCTGCATGCGTCCGCGGGCCGCCCCCGGTCCGGCCTCTCCCGGCGGGACCTTCCATGGCCCCCCGGCCTCCCGGGACGGCGCGGCCATCCGCATCCAGGTCGTCCAGAACTCCTGAGACTGCTTCATCCAGTCGGCCAGCGGAAACTCCAGCCGGCCCTTCTCCGGTTGTTCTGCGCTCATGGTGGAACCTCCCGGCAGTGGCGGCAAAGGGTGAACGGTTTCGTCCGGAAACGGGACGGGATGTTCCGGCACGGGTGGTCCTGATTGTGGGAACTGATTGAAAGGTAATATGAATCCGGATCCGTGTCAACGGGAAAGCCCGGAGAATCTCCTTCAGCGGACCTCCAGGAGGACGTCCCACGGCAGGAGCGGGAAGTTCCGGTGGATGCTGTGGTCGTCCTCCACGAGCCGGTACGTCAGGTCGGGGAACACCCGTCCGGCGATGTCCCGGACTGGCCCCGGGGGCACCACGTCGTCGAAGGAGCCGTGATACAGAAAGACCGGCAGGTCGATCTTCCGGTCCAGGCAGGGTGCGAACTCGGCCAGATGGAGGGCCGGCGCCAGGAGAACGAGCCGGCGGACCCGCTCCGGGGAAGCGCAGGCGAACAGGGCCGCCATGAGACCGCCGTAGCTGGAACCGACCAGGATGAGGTTCTCCATGCCGTCCAGCCTCTTCCGGAGCGCCTCCATCCGCTCCGCCAGGCTCCCCTGGTAATCTTCGATGATCATTCCGGGATAGCGCTCCCGGAACCAGACTCCCTTCGTGCCCCGGCCTGTGCTTTCGAGGCCGTGGATGAACGCGCGAACCGGCTGGGACATGGGAACTTCCTCCTGTTCAGGATATTTGGCTTGTGCTATGAGGGGTCAGAATTCTGCCAGTCCAAAGTCTTTTTCGCAAGAAGGATCTGTAAACCATGGTAACCGTAAAGCCCTTTGCCGCCGTTCACCCCCGCTGGGACTGCGCCCGGCAGGTGGCGGCCCCCCCCTATGACGTTGTCAGCCGCGACGAGGCCGCCCGCCTGGCCGAGGCCAACCCTCTCTGCTTTCTCCGGGTGGAGAAATCGGAAATCGACCTGCCGCCGGATGTCTCTTCCGACGACGCAGCCGTTTTTGCCCGGGGCCGGGAGAACCTGGACCGGATGCTCCGGGAAGGGATCCTCGTTCGCGACGGAGCCCCGCATTTCTACCTGTACCGCCAAACCATGGGCGGCCACAGCCAGACGGGCCTCGTGGCCGTCCTGAGCACCCGCGAATACGAGTCCGGAACGATCCGCAGGCACGAGTTCACCCGGGAGGACAAGGAGCGGGAGAGAACCCGCCACGTCGACCGGCTGAACGCCCAGACGGGGCCGGTGTTCGTCGCCTATCGGAGCCGCGAGGATCTTCGGGACACGCTGCGGAAGGTGAGCAGCGGACCTCCGGCGGTCGATTTCACCGCCGACGACGGCGTCGTGCATACCGTATGGACGGTGGAGGACGCCGCCGTGGAAGCGGCCATCCGGGAGTCCTTCGCCGCCGTGGACACGCTTTACATCGCCGACGGACATCACCGGGCGGCGGCGGCCGCCGCGGTGGCCCGCGCGAGGCGGGAAGCCGACCCGGATTCCCGAAATGAGGATGCCCCCTGGAACTTCTTCCTCGCCGTCCTGTTTTCCCACGACGAGATCCGCATCATGGACTACAACCGGGCTGTCCATGACTTGAATGGAATGGACGAGGAGTCCTTCCTCCGGGAAGTGTCCCGCCGCTTTCGCGTCACCCCCGGCGTCCCGGAGAAGAGACCGGGCCGGGCGGGCGACTTCGGCATGTACCTCCGGGGCCGCTGGTACGGCCTGACGTATCTGCCGGGGCCGGAGGACACTCAAGACCCCGTCGCCTCCCTGGACGTCTCGATTCTCCAGGACCGCCTCCTGGGGCCGGTCCTGGGCATCGGCGACCCCCGGACGGACCGCCGCATCGACTTCGTCGGCGGCATCCGCGGCCCCGGGGAACTGGAGCGGCTGGTCGACTCGGGCCGCGCTGCCGCAGCCTTCACACTTTTCCCCACGAGCCTCGACCAGATGATGGCGGTGGCCGACACCGGCCGCGTCATGCCCCCGAAATCAACCTGGTTCGAGCCGAAGCTCCGGAGCGGTCTCTTCGTTCATTTGCTTGGCTGACACCTCGGGACGAAACCGCCCGGTACCGCCGGGACTCATGGAACACGCCGCACTCCTGAAGGAAGACGAGACCCTGGATCCCATCTGTGGAGGACGTCTTCGCGTGATCCAGGCGAAGCGGGGTTACCGCTTCTCCGTCGACTCCCTGCTTCTGGCTTCGTTCGTGCGCCTCCGTCCGGGAGAGACGGCGGCGGACCTGGGAGCGGGGAGCGGCATTCTCGCCCTGATCCTCGCCACCCGACCGGAGCGCCCCTTCGTGGAGGCCCTGGAGCTGCAGCCGGAGCTGGCCGATCGGGCCCGCCGTTCGGCGGAGATCAACGGACTGGGCGATCGCATCCGGGTCCGGGAAGGCGATGTTCGCCGGACCGTCCCGATCCTGGCCGCATCTTCCTTCGAGCTTGTCGTTTTCAACCCTCCCTATCGGAAGTCCCGCTCCGGCCGGGTCAATCCAAACCGGGAGAAGGCCCTCGCCCGTCACGAGATCGCCGGGACGCTGGAGGATTTCCTTGCCTCGGCGGCGCTGCTCCTGAAAGAGGGCGGGAGGGTCTATGCAATCTATCCGGCGGCACGGGCGGCCACGCTGATCACGGCGATGAAGACCCGGGGCCTGGAGCCGAAGCGCCTCCGGATGGTCCATTCCCGGTCCGATTCGGAAGGCGAGTTCGTCCTCGTCGAGGGGACCCTGGGAGGGGGAGAGGAACTGGAGGTGATGCCGCCGCTGTTCCTGTACGGCGAAGGGGAACGGTACTCCGGCGAGATGCAGCGGCTTATGGACGGCCTTTCCTCTGCTCCCGGATCCGCCGGCGAAGCAGATCCTTCGTCATGACCCGCCGCAGCAGTTCCCGTAGCTCCGGATCCGCCACAACCGTGAGGTTCTCCTCGATGAGCCGCCGGTCCCGTGGTTTCAGGAGCGAGGTGCCGAGGATCTCCGAAGGCGGGGTCTCCGGTTTCGGGGCCGGGGCCGGCCGGGGAATCTCGCCGATGGAGAAGCGAAACCCCTTGACGCTGTCGCTCCCCATGACGCCCTGAAGTTTCCGGAGAATGTCCTCCTTCAGGAACTGGAGCTGGTGCATCCATACGGAGGAGGAAACCCGCACCTGGAGAATGCCGCGGCGGATATCCTCCGGGTAGGTCTGGGCGGCCACCTGGGGTCCCACCGTCCGGTCCCAGAAGGTCAGAAGGCGCAGGTCCGCCGCCTGGAGGGGGAGCCCCTCCCGCTTCGCCACCTTCCGGATGATCTGTCCGAGAGGCTCCAGTTTCGGGGAACCCTTGCGGCGCATGGCGGTCCTGCAGAAAAGAGTGAAAAATGGTCGCCCTTGCGGGGGCGCATCAACCATCCGAATTGATTCGAGGCTATATCATGAACCTGATGGACATGATCCAATCCGTCAAGTCCCATCCCCGCTTCCCCGAGGCAGGGATGATCCTGTGTCACAACGGCGTTGTCCGGGCCACCTCCCGGGACGGCCGCCCCGTATCGCAGGTGACCGTCCGGGCCGACCGGGACCGCCTCGCCGCCATTGTTGCCGAGATCCGGCAACGCCCAGGCATTGTGGAGGTCCTGGCAGAGGTCCGGGAAGGGACCCTCAATGTGGGCGAAGACGTCATGTACGTCGTCGTGGCGGGCAATTTCCGGGAGAACGTCTTTGCCGCCATGATGGATGCGGTGAACATGATCAAGGCCGGGGTCACCCGGAAGACCGAGTCCTGACGGCCACGGGAAAAGCCCGGATGCTGCGTTGCGCTGCATCCTTCGTCGTTGCGACGTACCGGTAGTACGCCTCACTCCTCAGGACTTGCGCGCCTTGCCTGCGGGCTTTTTCGCGGCCGTCCCGCATCTCTGCCGGAACTTCGGGCGCCTCGCCTCCAATCCCTTTTGAACAGCCTTCCCCGGAAGGGCCGCTCTTCCCTGTTTCTCAACGCAGCAACGGAGCCTGTATTCGCGGGGGCGCGGCCGGGGGTTTCCAGAGGAGCAATTGGAATAACTTTTCCAGTTTCGCGGCTTTCCGGTTTCAAACGGCCGGGATGGAAGAGTTTTCGCGACGGCGGAAGCCCCCGCGACAGCCCCGCGCCTCGGACAAATCTTCTGCCGGCGCGGGATGAGGGCAGCGCAGCAGGCGCCATTTTTCAGCAGCCTGTTACAGCAGTTTCCGCAGTTCCTGCTCGTACACCTCCAGCGCCGCCTTCCCGAACAGGACAAACCGCACCGTATCCAGGGTTTCGTTCCCCTTCAGAAATTCGATTGTCGCCTTCAGCGAGACATGGGCGGCCTCATCCATGGGATATCCGTAGACCCCCGTGCTGATGGACGGAAAGGCGATGCTTTTCAACCCCCGGGCGGCGGCCTGCTTCAGGCACTCGGTGTAGCAGCTCGCCAGCAGTCTCTCCTCGCCCCTCGTCCCGCCCCGGTACACGGGACCCACCGTGTGGATCACGTACTTCGCCTTCAGGTCCCCGCCGGTGGTGACGACGGCCTGACCCGTGGGGCAGTACCCGATCTTCCGGCACTCCGCCATGATGGCCGGTCCCCCGGCCCGGTGGATGGCGCCATCCACGCCGCCCCCGCCCCGGAGCCCTTCGTTGGCCGCATTGGCGATGGCGTCCGTCTCCTCCCGGGTGATGTCCCCTTCGACGAGGACCAGCCTCGTCTTGTTGATCACCGCTTCCATCGTATCCCCTCCCGGCCCGGCCCCGGCCGGGCGCTTCCGGAATCAGCAAGCCTCTACCGTTCCCTCCGCCGGAAGGCCCGGCCCTACGTTCCCTTTTCGTCCGAGACCGGCTGCCCTTCTCCGTGGACGAGCATCCGGTAGGTCTTCTCGATGCGGTCCCAGTTCTCCTCCCGGTCCATGGACCAGTAGCGGCCGATGACGGAGACGACGCGGCCGCAGCCGGTCCCGGCGGCCCGCCGCTCCACCTGCTCGATGTACCGGGCCCCGCTCTCCGGCTGCTCCCCCCGCCGGCCCAGCATGGCGTGGATGTAGACCTCCGCCGGTCCCGCCTCCACGGCCAGGTCCATCAGGGCATACAGGTGGTTCAGGGATCCGTGGGAGCTGAAGAAGGAGACGATGCCCATCAGGTGGAGGGCCCTGCCGTCCCGCTTCGCCCCCTCGACGGCCCAGCGGAAGGCCTCGTTCCGGGCAAACGACCCGTCGGCGATGGCCCGGTCGATCCGGACCCGGTCGGAGTAGATCACCCGGCCGGCGCCGATGTGCAGATGTCCCGCCTCGGAGTTTCCCACGGTGCCGGCAGGCAGGCCGACAGCCTCTCCGGCCGCCTCCAGGGCCGCGTGCGCCCCGGCCGCCAGGAGCCGGTCCATGGCGGGCGTCCTGGCCCGGGCGATCAGGTTCCCTTCCCTCGCAGGGTTCAACCCCCATCCGTCCAGGAGGAGCACGAGGAGCCGCTCGGCCCGGGGCTTCGCCCCTTCGTTCGTCAGGAGGCTCCGGCCCGTCATGGCGGGGGGGGCCGGAAGGCCCAGAAGCTCCAGGATCGTCGGTGCCACGTCGATCAGGGTGCCCTGCGGGCGGAGCGGGACCGGGCCCGCCGGGCCGAGGAGCAGAAACGGCACGGGGCTGTCGGTGTGGCCCGTATCCACGGCGCCGTCGGGATAGAGCCATTTCTCGGCGGATCCGTGGTCGGCGGTGACGACGACGGTCCAGCCCGCCCGGAGGGCCTCGCCGGTCAGGATATCGGCGGCCCGGTCCACCGCCTCGACGGCCTTCATGACGGCCTCTTCGTTCTCGATGTGGCCCACCACGTCCACGTTGGGCAGGTTCGCGAAGACGAAGCGGGCCGACGGGTCATGGATCCTGGCCAGGACGGCCTCGGTAATGCCCGTGATCGACATCTCGGGCGCCTCGTCGAAGAGGGCCACGTCCTTCCGGGTGGGCACGACGATCCGCTCCTCCCCGGGAAGAAGGCCGGTCCGCTTCCCGCTGAGGAAGAACCCGACATGGACGGCCTTCTCCGCCTCGGTGATCCGGACCTGGGGGATGCCGTGGCGGGAGAGGACGTCTCCCAGGGTGTCCAGAACCGCCTCCTCGGAGGGAAAGGCCACCCGGACGTCCAGGTCTTTTCCGTAGGAGATCATCGTGGCGAACCGGAGGTCCAGGCCGTTCTCCACCGGGAAATGCGGAAAATCATCTCGAATCAGGCTCTCCGTCAGTTCCCCCTCCCGCTCCCCGCGGATGTTGTAGAAGATCACGGAATCGCCCTTCCGGAAGCGGCCCAGGGGTCGCCCCCCGGCATCACAGAGAACGACGGGCGGAAGGGTCTCGTCCTCCCGGCCGGAACGGTAGGCCTCACGGACGGCGGCGGACATGGGAAAAGAAGACGGCATGGACATGAAAACGAACCTTTCGGAGGAATTTCTTAAGCCCCGACTTTTTAACGAAAACCCGGGGGGGTGTAAAGGGGAACTTGCACGGGTCCGCGGCCGGATGGGCTTTGGGGTTGAATTGAAGCGGGCGTCATGATAGGTGAAAACCGTTTCCCGCTCGGAAAAACCCGGTACGGCAGAGGCCCATGATCACGACGAAAAAAACCGCACAGGACATTCTGCAGGAAGAGCTCCTGAAGGAACGGATCGCCGTTCTCACCCGGGCGAGCGAGCGGCTGACCCAGGCCCTCGACACGCTCAAGGGCATCGAGGCGGGTATCGACGAGGACATGGCCCTCCTGAAGGCCCAGGGAGAAAGCCCGGAATTCTTCGGCCCCGAGTACCGGCACCGGGCGAAACTGATCTCCGGCGTCAACGAGAAGATCGATCAGTTCAATACCGCCCGTGAATATGCCGAGGTCCGCATGTATTACCTGATCGTAACCCGCGAGGCCCTGGGTCTCCGCCGGCATCAGCGGATCGAGGAATTCTACCGCATTCCGCCCAGGAAGCAACGCTTGGTTGAAAGATGACGGATCTCTACCGGAAACAGCGGCTGAAGATGGTGGAAACACAGATCCGGGCCCGGGGCGTCGCCGATCCGAGGCTCCTGAAGGCCATGGAGACGGTCCCGCGCCACATCTTCGTCGACGAGGCCATCATCAGCCAGGCCTACAACGACAGCCCCCTCCCGATCGACGAGCACCAGACGATTTCCCAGCCCTACATCGTCGCGCTCATGACGGAGGCCCTGGAGTTGACGGGAAAGGAAAAGGTTCTCGAGATCGGGACGGGATCGGGCTACCAGGCGGCAATCCTGGCGATGCTGGCGGACCACGTCTTCTCCATCGAACGGATTCCCGCCCTGGCAACGAAGGCCCGGCGACTCCTGGAGGGAATGAACCTTTACAACGTGGCCGTCCGGGTGGCCGACGGCACGTATGGCTGGCGCGACGAGGCCCCCTTCGACGGGATCATCGTCACCGCAGGGGCTCCCGCCGTTCCGGACCCTCTGATCCTCCAGCTCGCCGTGGGAGGACGTCTTGTCGTTCCCGTCGGGGGTCGCTTCACCCAGACACTCATGAAATACACCCGCCTTTCCGAGGATCCGAACGACCTGAAAAAGGAAAATCTTGGGGGATGCCGCTTTGTGGACCTCATCGGAGACCACGGCTGGCAGGCGCACTGACGGACCCGCCGCCGGAGCGGTCCCCCGCCGGTTCCTGCGGGCCTCTTTCCGCCGTTTTCTGATTGTCCTGGCGATTCTGCCGGCCTTTCTGGCCGTGGCAATCCTTCTTGCCCCTGCGGACGCCGCCTCCCGAACCCGCCCCTCCAAAGGGGTCTACCACCTGGTCAAGAAGGGGGAGACCCTGTCCGGAATCGCCCAGGCCTACGGAGTGACCGTCGATACGATCCGGCAGGCCAACAACATGTCCGCGAAGGACCGCCTGGAGACCGACCGGGCGCTCTTTATCCCGGGAGCGAAGACGGCCATCGACGACACCCGCCCCAAGGCGTCGAGAAAATCCGCCAAGCCTCCCCCGCCATCCGCGGAGAGGGCATCCTCCGGCAGGGAAAGGAAAGGCAGCGGGAAGGCACGGGAAAAAGAGACCGCCGGCGCGAAAGAGCCGGCCCGGCCCAAGCAGAAAGAAGCGAAAGCCAAAAAGGACAGGCCTGCTCCGGACTTTCCGGCCGCAGAGCCAAAAACCCGAAAACCGGCGGCCCTCAAGCCCAAGGCGGCGGGAACCGCCGATCCGGCCTCCGCTCCCGCCCCCCTGAAGGCCGCAGCGAAGGCACCGGCCCGTACGGAAAAACCGGCAGCGCCGGCGGGGCGGATCACCGTCGCTGAGGGACAGGTCTTCCTTTCGGAGGCAGACAGGGAAAAAGCGGAAAAGGAGGCAGCCGAGTCAAGGAACCGGGCCGCAGAGGCAGCGAAGGAACCGGCCCCGAAGCCGGGGGAACGGCCGGATGGAACGCGGTCAGCGGCCGTAAAGCCCGGGGGTGAACCGGAGCATGCGAAGGACGTCGCACCGGCCGCGAAGGGAAAGCCTCCTGCCGCCGGAACGACGTCCGGGGATGAGAAGCCGGAGAAGGAGAAACGGAAGAAGCTCCAATGGCCCGTGAAGGGCCGGGTCCTCACACGCTTCGGCCCGCAGCAGAACGGCATGTATTCCAACGGCGTCCGGATCGCCGCCCGGGAAGGCACCCCCGTCGTCGCCGCCGAGCACGGGACGGTCATCTTCTCGGCCCCCCTGAAGGATTACGGCGAGACCATCATCCTCCGGCACGAGGACTCCTACGCCACGGTCTACACGAACCTGGGCAGCCGCCTGGTGAACGCCGACGACAAGGTCCGGGCGGGCGCCCGGATCGGTTCGGTAGGCCGGGACGAGCGGGCCGCCACCGGCGTGCTCCACTTCGAGGTCCGCGTGAAGAACAAGGCCTGCAATCCCTTGCTTTTCCTCAACTGAGTACCCATATTACGCCATGTCGAACGATTGGAGTATCCCCCATGAACGGCACGTTTGAACTGGGCCCCATCCGGCCCCCCAGCGAGGCCAGAAGCCTCCTCATCCGCCTGACCCGCAACTGTCCCTGGAACAAGTGCGCCTTCTGCCACACCTACCGGGGAACGAAATTCGAGCTGCGGCCCGTCGCAGAGATCAAGGACGACATCCGGACGATCCGCTCCATGGTGGAACGGATCACCGAGACCTCCTGGAAATACGGCCACGGTGGCCGGATCACCCAGTCGGTGGCGAACTATTTCTTCGAGTCCGACGAAGTTCACGGCGAGAGCATCCGGTCCGTTGTCGCCTGGCTCTATTTCGGCGGCGAATCGGTCTTTCTTCAGGACGCCAACTCCATCATCATGAAGACCGACGACCTGGTGGACGTGCTGAACTTCATCCGGGAGCAGTTCCCCTGGGTCAAGCGGATCACCTCCTACTGCCGCTCCAAGACGGCGGCCCGCAAGAGCGTGGAGGAGCTCACGCGCCTGAAGGAGGCGGGCCTCTCCCGGATCCACATCGGCCTGGAGAGCGGGTATGACCCGGTCCTGGACTTCATCAAAAAGGGCGCCACCGCCCAGGACCACATCCGGGGCGGACAAAACGTCGTCGCCGCGGGGATTTCGCTCTCGGAATACGTCATCCCGGGCCTCGGAGGCGACCGCTGGTCCACGGAGCATGCCGTCGAGACGGCAAAGGTGCTCAACGCCATCAACCCCGACTTCATCCGACTCCGGACCCTCCAGGTCGTTCCGGGAACGGATCTCTACGAGATGCGGCAGAAGGGCGAGTTCAGCCCCCTGCCGGACGAGGAGATCCTCAAGGAGATCCGGCTGTTCATCGAGACCCTCGACGGCATCGCCTCCACCATCGTGAGCGACCACATCCTCAACCTTCTGGAGGAACTGGAGGGAAAGCTTCCGGAGGACAAGCCGCGGCTCCTGGCCATGATCGACCGCTTCTTCGACCTCCCCGACCGGGACCGCCTGATCTACCGCCTGGGACGGCGGAAGGGCATCTACCGGCGCCTGGGCGACCTCTCCGACGCCTACACCTACAACCGGCTGGGGGATCTCATCGACTCCTACGAAACGTCCGGCCCCGGCGCCATGGACCGAGATCTGTCGAAGATCATGCAGCAGTACATCTGAGAGAATACATCTTCATCTCTGTGCAAATCTGCGCAAACACTGAAGAGGGAAGCCGATTTCAAATCCGCTCCACCTTTTCTTTCTTTTTGCATCGTGGCGCGAGGGCTGTCACGGGGGCTCCCGCCGTCGCGGAGAATTTCCTGCGGAGTGCATTGTCCGACCGAGCAGCCATCCGGGTGGAAAATTCTCCTAATCGCTCCTCTGGGAACCCCCGGCCGCGCCCCCGCGGACGTGGAGAAGGGTTTTCCCGGAGCGCGAATAGAGGCTTTTTCGGGGCACCCTGCCGTCGCAGCGCAGCGCCCGCAAAGTCATCTGTCTGAGCGCCGCCAGGCGCGAGTTATGACTTTGCAGCGGAGCGAGACGCTGCAGGGTCGAAAAAACTCTTCTGAGCGCGAGGGAAGCCCCCTCCTCCGGGAGTCGGCCTATCATCCATGTCCGGTTCTCCGAAAAAAGAAAAAGAAGGGGAGCGGATTTGAAATCCGCCCCCCTCTGACATCAGAAAAAAGGCCCGCCCCGGAGGGCAGGCCTTCTGCTCGATCATGATCAATGGACGTCCGGGACTCAGTGGCCGCCGCCGGGCTTCTCCTCCCCGGAAACCACCAGCTTGCCCTCGTGCTCCATCTCCTTGAGCCACTTCGGGTGCTGCTTCATCAGCCACGCCCGCGTCACCCACCCCGTCGTC